>NZ_JBICII010000092.1:0-4917 GCF_043101865.1 Pseudomonas sp. zjy_15 | reverse complement strand
AAATGACATGAGTGAGAAAAGTGTGCTGGCTGTGCTGAATTTTATCGGCAGCGCAGCGATCCCCAGGCCGATACAGGTGAACATGAGGTAGCTGGTGTAAAAGCATGCCATCAGATAGAGGTATTCAGGAAGTGAGTAGTGACCTCGTAAGGGTTTGGTCAAGAGGTAGAATAGTGTGGCGTAAAGTGAGCTCAATAATAAATAGCTGAGTGTATGGGCCGTCAGGAATAGCTTGATTGCACCGTGTTGGTAGATGAAGGACCGCGTGAAGCCACTTTCCCTTCTGCCGATAAGGTAGAAGCTGAATCCAAAGAACGCGAGGGTGGCAGAGATGTATGAGTAGAACCAGGCGGCTGAAGCGGTATAGGTCGAGGCTGCATGCGTTGGCTGGGTGATGATGAAGAGTATGCAAGGGGCCAGCGCTGACCAGAGAAGCGATGTGGGCTCCCTCAAGTGCTCAGTGGTCAAGACTCTTGTGATACTCGTGATTTTTTTTGCGCTGCGGATAAAGTGGTTTGGGTTCATGGGTGGACCATTTTGGTGTCATGGTTGCGTGTTATTTGATTTTGCAGTGAGTGTCGAAGCCAATGCCACGAGGTTAATGCCATATTGATTTTTCATGAGTGCCTCCTGGTTTTTGGTGTGTCTGAAATGTACGGGTATGGAGGTTTAGGCGTTCGGCTGTTTCAAGTCAATCTTTCGGTGGGGGTGGCGTGGCTGGAAGTGATATTGGAATGTTTGGTTTAAAGCTATTTTTGTGGGAAAATTCTTCAGAAGGGTCTTACTTAAGTCTGATAATGTTTTTTGGGGTTTATTTTTTCTTCTAATTGTGTGAGAAATTTCGGTTTTTGATGCTCGAATACTCTGTCGTGAACGTCCGAGTGTTCTTTGTTGTGCGTGTGTGTGGGATTTGAATAAGGGAAGCAAGCAGACGATGTTTAGCGAAGGGGCGTGCCGAATAATTGTTTCTGGGTATGTTGAGTGGCAGATTTAAATCTGCGCGGGGTAGATTTGCCGGGCCTGGAGATCTACTGCTTGCGAAAGAACGGCCTGCGTCCAATCACCAATGTGTGTCCACTCCCGATCAGCGTAGGAGCGGGTTTACCCGCGAATACAATGGCGGCGGCAACGGTGAACGGCTGGTGGAAATTGGCCAGCAGGTCCGGCCCTTTCGCGGGTAAACCCGCTCCTACACTTGACCGCGCAGGCCTTGCGATCACAATCCAGCCGTTAGCGCGAGCCCCGTAGGAGCGGGTTCACCCGCGAACACCGGCGTAGCCGGTGCCATGCCCCGCGTCATCTGCTTCGCGGCGCTCTATCTGTGCCCCACCACATGCACTAGCGCTTGCCCAGAATCTTCCCAAGCATCTCAGGCCGTGGTGCCCCTTGCTGGCTTTGCAGGTTGCCTTGCTCATCCTGATAGAAAATGGCCGGGGTCGCCTGCAACCCCATCTCTTCCATCAACGCCATGTTCGCCGCCAGCTTCTGTTGCACAGCCTCTGGCACCTGCTCGAGTGCCTTCAACGTGCTGGCCTTGCCGGCCTTTTCATGCTGCTGCAGGGCCTTGGCCGGGTCTTTCGCTGCCAGCAGTGCCGCCGACTTGCCCGGGCTGTCCTCACGGATGATGCCGACCATGATATGGCGCAACTGCACCTTGCCCGACTCCACCCACGGCCGCGCCTGTTCCCAGAACATGTTGCAGTATGGGCAGTTCGGGTCGCTGAACAGGTATACCTTGCGCGGCGCGTCGGCCTTGCCGTCGGCGATCCACGCGGTTTTTTCCATTTTCGCCCAGATTTCCTTGCTCATCGGCGCGTATACAAGCTTCTGCAGTGGCTCGGCGCTAAGGTCCTTGCCCTGTTCGTCGAACAGGCTGCCGACCAGTACGTGCTTGCCGTCAGGGGTCAGGTACAGGGCCAGGGCGTTGTTCTGGTACTCGGCGGCATAACCGCGCAGGCCGTTGGGCGCATCGAAGCTGCCCTTGATCACGGCGCCTTTGGCTTGCAGTTGCTGAACCGCCTTGGGCAGTTCTTCGGCCTGCAGGGCAGGGGTGGCCAGCAGGGCCAGGGACAGGGGCAGCAGTGCAGTCAATCGCATGTCAGTTTCCTTGTGCGGCAGGGGCGGGCGCCAGGGCCCGTTCGAAGGGTTCCAGAGCGTGGCGCAGGCTGGCCCGGGACAGCTCGCCCAGGTGGCTGCCGATCAGCCGCCCGTTGGCGTCGTAGAACAGGGTGGTGGGCAGGGCCATGGAGCCGACACGCTGGGCCAGCAGGCCGGTGCCGTCGAATAGCACGTGGGTCAGGCTCAGGCCGGTGGTGGCGAGGAAGGTGCTGACGTTTTCCGGGGTCTCGCCCTGGTTGACGAACAGGAAGGTCACGTGCGGGTAAGCGCTTTGTGCCTGTTGCAGCACGGGCATCTCACGCCGACACGGTGGACACCAGGTGGCCCAGATATTGATGACCAGCGGCGTGCCGCGGTAGCTGTGCAATGCCACGGCCTGGCCGCTGGCGTTGCGCAGGCTCAGGTCGGGCAGCTCGGTGCCTTTGCTGTACAGGTGGCCGCCGAGGCTGGCCAGGCCCCAGAACAGTGCGCCGCTGAACAGCGCCCAGCCTAGCGGGCGGCGCAGGCCGGGGTGGCGCCAGCCCTGCCACAGGGCTCCGAGCACAATGCCCGCAAGGCCCGACCAGAACAGGAAGCCGCCGTCACGGATGTCGATGATTTGCAGCGAGTCGTCCCGGTACATCGGCCAGTAGGCCAGTACGAAGCCGGCGCGGGCACACAGCAGGCCGATCAGGAACAGGTTGAACAGCGCCGATTCCGGGCTCTCGCCGCCACGTCGGGCGACCCACCAGCCGACCACGCTTGCGATCACCAGGGCGGTGAGCATCAGCAGGTGGTTGAGGGCCATGGTCAGTGGCCCGAGTGTTACGGTCAGCATCAGCCTTGGCTCCTGGTCTGGACCCAGTGTTGCTGGAACGCTGCTGCATCCACCTCACCGGTGATGCGCCGCGCGCGGCGTTCTTCGCCTTCCGGGCCGATCCAGATGATGCTGGGCGGGCCGGGTACCTGGTAGCGCTGTAGCAGGGCTTTGCTGGCTGGGCTGTCGGCGGTCACGTCCAGGCGCAGCAGGTGCACGCCGGCCAGGCCGGTCTGCACGTCGCTGCGGGCGAACACCTGTTTTTCCATGACTTTGCACGACACGCACCAGTCGGCATAGTAGTCGAGCATCACCCACTGGCCGCGGGCTTTGGCCGCGTCCAGCTCACGTTGCAGGTCCTCGGGGCGGCTGACGGTGACGAAGCTGTCCTCGGCATGCTGGCCAGCGGCCGCTGTGCTGCCACCCCCGGCGAACGGGCGTAGTGGCTGCCAGAGGTCGTCGCCGCCTGCTGCCGCACCGACCAGCAACAGGCCGCCCCACAGGGCGCCGAGCAACGGCACTGCACGCAACGCCGGCAGGCGCTGCAGGGCTGGCCAGGCGGCCCAGGCCAGGGCGATCAGCCAGGCGCCGCTCAGTGCCAGCAGCAAGGTAGCAGGCAGCAGGCTGCGCACGGTGTACAGTGCCATGGCCAGGAACACGAAACCGAACACACCCTTGACCCGGTTCATCCACGCACCCGGGCGCGGCAGGTAACGGTTGCCCAGGGTTACCAGCAACAGCAGCGGCACGCCCATGCCCAGGCCGAGGCTGAACAGCACCAGCGCGCCTTGCAGTACGTCACCGCTTTGCGCGATGTACAGCAGCGCACCGGCCAACGGCGCAGTCATGCACGGGCCGAGCAACAGGCCGGACAACGCCCCGAGCAATGCCGCGCCATACAGGTTGCCGCCACGGGTACCTTGCCCGGCGCGGTCCAGGCGGTCGCGCAGGGCGGCAGGCAGTTGCAGTTCGAAGGCGCCGAACATCGGCAGTGCCAGCAGCACGAACAGCCCCGCCAGGCTGCCCAGCAGCCAGGGTTGCTGCAGCCAGGCCTGCAGGCTGGCACCCAGCAGGGCAGCAACCACCCCGAGCCCGGCGTACACCAGGGCCATGCTCAGCACATAGACCCCGGCCAGCAGCCAGCCGCGCCGGGCACTGGCGCCATTGCCCAGCACCAGCCCGGCAAGGATCGGCAGCATCGGCAGCGAGCAGGGGGTGAAGGCCAGCAGCAGCCCAAGGCCGAAGAACGCCAGCAGGCTCCAGGCCAGGTGGCCTTGCTGAAGGCCGCTGGCCAGGGCCTGGTCGCTGGCTTGCTCGGCGGCGGGCGTTACGCTGCCACCCAAGTCGATCGAGGTGGTTTGCGGCGGGTAGCACAGGCCGGCATCGGCGCAGCCCTGCCAGCCCAGGCGCAATTGGCCCTGGGCAGTGGCCGGCAGCAGCAGTTCGAGCTGGTCACGGTACACCGCGCTGTCACCGAAGAACTCGTCATGGTGGTTGAGCGCTGGCGGCAGCTGCGGGTGTTGCTCTGCAGGCAGGCCGTCGAACTTCAGGCGCTTCTGGTACAGGTAGTAACCCTGCTTGATCTGGAAGTACAGGCGCATCTGGCCGTCGGCCTGGCGGTCGTGGGTGAGCACGAAGGCTTGGTCAACCGGCAGGAAGTCTGGTTTCACATCGAACGGGTTGGCTTGCAACGGGCCGGCCAGTAGGAGTGTGAGGAAGAGCAGGAGAACGCGCATGTCTTCGCCTTGGCAGATCTGGGAATGGGGCCATGCTGGCTGGGGTCGATTAAATGAAGGTTAACGCGGGTGTTGGGGTTGGGGGGGGGCAGGAGTATTAAGAGTTTGTTCTGGATTTGCAGGGTCTTCGTTGCTGGATTTTCGAGGGGGCGGCGTTGGAGTTTTGAGGTGTTTGCCGGGAGATTTTCAGCCTGTGAGATCGAGCGCCGCCCGCGCGGCGCTTCGCGGGTAAACCCGCTCCTACGTTTGTTTCGGGCCAGTCCCTCC
>NZ_JBICII010000091.1:0-13985 GCF_043101865.1 Pseudomonas sp. zjy_15 | reverse complement strand
GCCAGCACAGGCACTCCAAAACGGTCAGCCCTTCCACACCTGCGGGTTCACCAGGTCCCGCGGCCGCTCGCCCAGCAGCGCCGCACGCAGGTTGTCGATCGCCCGGTTGGCCATGGCCTCACGGGTTTCGGCAGTAGCCGAACCAATGTGCGGCAAGGTCAGCGCATTGGGCAGCTTGAACAGCGGCGAATCGCTCAGCGGTTCTTTCTCGTACACGTCCAGGCCTGCGCCCCGAATGGTGCCGGCCTGCAGCGCCTCGATCAGCGCCGCCTCATCCACCACCGGCCCCCGGGCAATGTTGATCAGGAACGCACTCGGCTTCATCAGCTTCAGCTCGCGGCTGCTGATCAGCTTGCGGGTGGCATCGGACAATGGCACCACGATCACCACGAAGTCGGCCTCGGCCAGCAACTGGTCCAGGCTGCGGAACTGCGCGCCCAGTTCCTGCTCCAGCGCGGTCTTGCGGCTGTTGCCGCTGTACAGGATCGGCATGTTGAAACCGAAGCGGCCACGGCGTGCCACTGCTGCACCAATGTTGCCCATGCCGACGATACCCAGGGTCTTGCCATGCACATCGCTGCCGAAGTGGGCCGGGCCCACGGTGGCCTGCCAGTTGCCGGCCTTGGTCCACGCATCCAGCTCGGCGGTGCGGCGGGCGCAGCCCATGATCAGCGAGAAGCCCAGGTCGGCGGTGCTTTCGGTCAGCACGTCAGGGGTGTTGGTCAGTGCGATGCCGCGCTCGTTGAAGTAGTCGAGGTCGTAGTTGTCATAGCCGACCGACACGCTGGACACCACCTCCAGCCTGGCCGCACCCTCAAGCTGGACGCGGCCGAGCTTGCGACCAACGCCGATCAGGCCATGGGCTTCGGGCAGGGCTTCGTTGAACTGGGCGCTGATGTCGCCGAGCTTGGGGTTGGGCAGGATCACATTGAAGTCTTGCTGCAGGCGTTCGGCCATGGCCGGGGTGATTCGGCTGAAGGCCAGGACGGTCTTTTTCATCGGGCAACTTCTCTGCAAGGCGGGGTGGGGCTGTGCTGGCCTTTTCGCGGGCAAGCCCGCTCCTACAGAGGCGCGGTGCCTTGTAGGAACGGGCTTGCCCGCGAAGGGGCCGGAACAGGCGAAATCAATGGTTAGCAACCTACCATTGTCCGCCCCCGCAATGCAGCAGCTTTTTAGTTGGCGATCAGCACCTGATGGGTTTTCAGGTCTGCCTCATGCGCGGCAAGAATCTCTGGCAGCGAGTTGCGCAGGTACTCGACCCATGTCTTGATCTTGGCATCCAGATACTGCCGCGATGGATAGATGGCATACAGGTTCAGCTCCTGCAGGCGATATTCGGGCAGCACCCGTACCAGGCTACCGTCCCGCAGGCCCTCGATAGCCGAATAGATCGGCAGCACGCCTACGCCCATGCCACTGCGGATCGCAGTCTTCATGGCATCGGCGGTGTTCACCATGAACGGCGAACTGGTGATGTTGACCATCTCTTGGCCTTCCGGGCCATCGAACAGCCATTTCTCCAGCGGTATGACCGGGCTGACCATGCGCAGGCAGGCGTGCTTGAGCAGGTCGGCAGGCTTGTGCGCCACGCCATGCTGGGCGATGTAGGCGGGCGAGGCACAGACGATGCTGTAGGTGATGCCCAGGCGCTGTGAAACGAACCCCGAGTCGGGCAGTTCGGTGGCCAGCACGATGGAGACGTCGTAACCCTCGTCGAGCAAGTCGGGCACGCGGTTGGCCATGGTCAAATCGAAGGTCACGTCCGGGTGCGTTTCGCGGTAGCGGGCGATGGCATCGACCACGAAGTGCTGACCGACCCCGGTCATCGAATGCACCTTCAACTGCCCGGCCGGGCGCGCATGGGCGTCGCTGGCTTCGGCCTCGGCTTCTTCGACGTAGGTAAGAATCTGTTCGCAACGCATCAGGTAGCGCTTGCCGGCTTCGGTCAGCGCAATGCGGCGGGTGGTACGGTTGAGCAGCCTTGTTTGCAGATGGGCTTCCAGGTTGGAGACCGCCCGCGACACGTTCGCGGTGGTCGTATCCAGTTGCGCCGCCGCGGCAGTGAAGCTGCCTAATTGGGCTACGCAACTGAAAGCACGCATGTTTTGCAGGGTGTCCATGGGTCACTCTCGAGGTAGAGGACAAAATTGTGTCACGAAGTAACCTAGAAAAGAGAAAAAGTTGCCTTCGACCAAAGGCGGATTATCGCCGTTTTGGTAACAAAGATTCGCAGGAATCTGCGCTTATCGCCAGTGCTGCCGCCCCCTAGAATTGCTCGGCCTCTTCACTTCTTCCTCGGGAAATCGCAGCTGTGCCGCGTCGCATCATCAGAACGCTCAAGGCGTTCAGTGCCTGTGCCCTTGCCCTCACCTTGAGCGGCTGTATCGGAACCTGGGGCATCGCCCCGCAAAGCAAGACGCTGCAAGCCAATACCTTGACCACCGACGCGGCCATTCGCGAAGCCGCGACCGACGCTCACTGGCCCGACCAGCAGTGGTGGCGCGCTTATGGTGACCCACAGCTGGACCGCTGGATTACCCTGGCCGTGGCCGGTAGCCCGAGCCTGGCCATGGCTGCGGCGCGGGTGCGCGAAGCCAAGGCCATGGCCGGTGTGGTCGAGTCAGCGGAAAAGCTCCAGGCCAACGGCCAGGCTACGCTCAAGCGCCACAACTGGCCGGAAGATCAGTTCTATGGCCCTGGCGCGCTGTCCGGTGCCAACACCTGGGACAACAACGCTGCCATCGGCTTTAGCTACGCCCTCGACTTGTGGGGCCGTGAACGCAATGCCAGCGAGCAGGCCGTGGACCAGGCGCACATGAGCGTGGCCGAAGCCCGCCAGGCGCAACTGGAGTTGCAGAACAATGTGGTGCGTGCCTACATCCAGCTGAGCCTGCATTTTGCCCAGCGCGATATCGTCAAGGCCGAACTGGAACAGCAGGAGCAGATCCTGGCCCTGGCCAAGCGTCGCCTGGATGCCGGTATCGGCACCCATTTCGAAGTCAGCCAGGCCGAAGCGCCGTTGCCGGAAACCCACCGTCAGCTCGACAGCCTCGACGAAGAAATTGCCCTGACCCGCAACCAACTGGCGGCGCTGGCCGGCAAGGGCCCGGGGGACGGCGCGCAGTTGCAGCGCCCGGCCCTGGTCTTGGCCGCGCCATTGAAACTGCCCTCGAACCTGCCCGCCGAACTGGTCGGCCAGCGCCCTGACGTGGTCGCCAGCCGCTGGCAAGTGGCCGCGCAGGCGCGCGGCATCGACGTTGCCCACGCCGGCTTCTTCCCCAACGTCGATCTGGTCGGCAGCCTGGGCTTCATGGCCACCGGCGGTGGGCCGCTGGAATTCCTGACCGGGCGCAAGTTCAACTACAACGTCGGCCCGGCCATCAGCCTGCCGATCTTCGATGGTGGCCGCCTGCGCTCGCAGTTGGGGGCGGCCTCTGCCGGCTACGACGTAGCCGTGGCGCGCTACAACCAGACGGTGGTCGGTGCACTGAAGAACATCTCCGACCAGTTGATCCGCCGCGAGTCGATGAAAGAGCAGTCGCACTTCGCGGCAGAGTCGGTCGCCGCTGCGCAGAAAACCTACGACATCGCCATGGTCGCGTTCCAGCGCGGCCTCACCGACTACCTGAACGTGCTCAACGCGCAGACCTTGCTGTTCCGCCAGCAGCAGGTGCAGCAGCAGGTGCAAGCCGCCCGCCTGATTGCCCATGCCGAGCTGGTCACCGCCCTGGGTGGTGGCCTGCAGGCCGGTCAGGATGCGCCGAAAGAGGAACGCCAGGCTGCACCGAAACCCCCGGCCACCCTGGCCATTTTCGACAAGAAGCCGGATAACGCCGAATGAGCACTTCCAGTTTGCCCGTGCGCTGGCTGCAAAGCCTGGAATGGCGTCGGGGCTTCTTTGCCTGGGCGCGCACCGACGGCGTGACCTGGGTGTACATCTTCAAGGTGCTGGCCGCTGCGTTCATCACCTTGTGGCTGGCCATGCGCCTTGAGCTGCCGCAACCGCGTACAGCGATGATCACTGTTTTCATCGTCATGCAGCCGCAAAGCGGGCATGTGTTCGCGAAAAGCTTCTACCGGGTGCTCGGTACTTTGGCGGGTTCGGCGATGATGGTGGCGCTGATCGCCATCTTTCCGCAGAACACCGAGCTGTTTCTGCCCAGCCTGGCCCTGTGGGTGGGCCTGTGCTCGGCCGGTGCCATGCGCTACCGCACCTTCCGCGCCTATGGTTTCGTGCTGGCCGGCTACACCGCAGCGATGATCGGCCTGCCGGTGCTGCAACACCCCGACCAGGCGTTCATGGCAGCGGTATGGCGGGCGCTGGAAATCGCCCTGGGTATTCTGGTGTCGACCTTCGTCAGTGCCGCGATCCTGCCGCAGTCGGCCAGTGCCGCAATGCGCAACGCCCTGTACCAGCGCTTTGGCGTGTTTGCCGGGGTGGTGGTGGAGGCCCTACGGGGCGATAGCCAAAAGGACCGCTTCGAGAGCAGCAACGTGCGCTTCGTGGCAGAGGCAGTGGGCCTCGAAAGCCTGCGCAACGTCACCGCGTTCGAAGACCCGCACATGCGCCGTCGCAGTGGTCGGCTGGTGCGCATGAACAGCGAGTTCATGGCCATCACCACCCGCTTCAATGCCTTGCACCGCTTGCTGGAGCGTCTGCGTGCCCGTGGCCCGCTGCAGATCGTCAGTGCCATTGAACCGGGCCTCAACACCTTGGTGGAGTTGCTGCAGCCCTATGTGGGCCGGGCGTTGACTGACGCCGATGCGCTGCGCCTGACCCTGGAGCTGGCCGCTTACAAGGAAGGCTTGCAGGCCCAGGTGCGGGGGTTGCGGGCTGAGTACCTGATAACTGACCCCAGCGAGTCCGACCTGCTCGACTTCCATACCGCGTTCGAGCTGCTGTACCGCTTCGTCGACGAGATGTTGAGCTACGCCGAAACCCATGCCTCGCTGGCCGCGCACAAGCACGAGCGCGAGCAGTGGGATGAGCCTTATGTGGCGCAGACCAGTTGGCTGGTATCGCTGGCGGCCGGTGTGCGGGCCTCGGCAGTGCTGTTGCTGCTGGGCAGTTACTGGCTGCTCAGCGATTGGCCCAGCGGCGCCATGATGACCCTGATCGCCACGGTCACCGTATGCCTTTCGGCGGCGTCACCCAACCCCAAGCGCATGTCGTTCCAGATGGCGTGCGGCACGGCCATCGGCGCTTTTGTCGGCTTCTTCGAAACCTTCTTCGTGTTCCCCTGGATCGACGGTTTTCCGCTGCTGTGCATGGTGCTGGCGCCTGTGTTCATGCTGGGCGCGTTTCTTTCGTCGCGCCCTGCCTACGCCGGTTATGGCATCGGCCTGCTGGTGTTCTTCGCGATTGGCTCGGTGCCGAACAACCTCACCGTTTATGACCCGTACGCCTTCATCAACGACTACATCGGTATGGTGATCGGCATGTTCGTCTGTGCCGCCGCCGGGGCGATCATCCTGCCGCCCAACAGCCGCTGGCTGTGGAGCCGCCTGGAGCAGGCGTTGCGCGAGCAGGTGCTGTTCGCCATCAGCGGCCGCCTGCGCGGCCTGGGCTCGGCCTTCGAAAGCCGCACCCGCGACCTGCTGCACCAGGCCTATGGCCTGGCGGCCGGCAAGCCGCAGGTGCAGAGCCAACTGATGGGCTGGATGTTCACCGTGCTGGAGATCGGCCACGCCGTCATTGAGCTGCGTAAGGAGCAAGCCCGCGCGCCGGTGCACCCGGCCTATGCCGAGTCGCAGCCGTGGCGCCAGGCAATCCGTGTCATGGGCCGCGCTCTGGCCCGGCTGTTCCTGCAGCCTAGCGCCAGCAACCATGAACGCGCACTGGTGGCAGTGGACCACGCCATCGCCCGCGTGCAGGCCACCGACGAGCCGTTCGCCCGGCACTTCGATACCTCTGTGCTGCGCCGCGTGCAAAGCTACCTGCACTTCATCCGTTCTTCCCTGCTGGACCCACAGTCGCCACTGGCACCGGCGAAAGGACTGCACCATGCCTCGTGAAATCGCCTTCCATGGTGTGTACATGCCCACCATGACCTTGATGTTCCTGTTTGCCCTGGGCCTGGCCTGGGGCCTGGACCGGTTCATTGCCAGCCATGATGGCTACCGCTTCTTCTGGCACCCGGCGCTGCTGCGCCTGAGCCTGTTCGTCTGCTTGTTCGGCGCCATGGCGCTGACTGTCTACTGGTGAGAATCCTTCGATGAAAAAGTTCTTCAGCCTGATCGCCACCCTGCTGGTGCTGGTCGCTGCCGTGGCCATCGGTCGCCAGTTGTGGCTGCACTACATGACCACGCCCTGGACCCGTGATGGCCGTGTGCGGGCCGACATCATCAACGTCGCTGCCGACGTGCCCGGCTACGTGGTGGCTGTACCGGTCAAGGACAACCAGCGGGTGAAGAAGGGCGACCTGCTGATCCAGATCGACCCCGAGCACTACCAACTGGCGGTCGACCAGGCAAAGGCGCTGGTCGCTTCGCGCAAGGCCACCTGGGAAATGCGCAAGGTCAATGCCAGGCGCCGTGCCGACATGGACAACCTGGTGATCTCCAAGGAGAACCGTGAAGACGCCAGCAACATCGCCAACTCCGCCCAGGCTGACTACCAGCAGGCCCTGGCCGAACTGGCTGCGGCTGAGCTGAACCTAAAGCGCACCCACATCGTGGCCACGGTGGACGGCTACGTGACCAACCTGAATATCCACAAGGGCGACTATGCGCGCACGGGTGAGGCGGTGATGGCGGTGGTCGACGAAAATTCGTTCTGGGTCTACGGGTTCTTCGAGGAAACCAAGCTGCCCCACGTGAAGGTGGGTGACCAGGCCGAGTTGCAGATGATGAGCGGCGAGCGCATCAAAGGGCATGTGGAGAGCATCGCCCGCGGTATCTACGACCGCGACAACCCGCAAAGCCGCGAGCTGATCGCCGACGTGAACCCCACCTTCAACTGGGTGCGCCTGGCGCAGCGGGTGCCGGTACGTATTCACATCGATGAAGTGCCGGAAGGGTTTTTGCTGGCGGCGGGGACGACGTGTACGGTGGTAGTCAAGCCTGGCGAAGGTTGACCTTCGCGACCATCCCGGCCTCCCGCATCATCTGTGGGAGCCCTGCTGATGCATGCGTATTAGCCAGTCGGCTCAATCTGCGGCAGCCTCTTGCAGCAACTGGTCCCAATCGTCCGGTGGGTGGCCGCTATGCAACATCTTTTGAAAGACCTTGTAAGCATCGTCGCTACTTTCATAGGCCCGCTTGCTCGACTCGTCATTGACCCAGGCCAGCACGATGATCCTGCTGGGGGTGTGGTAGCGGAAGAACAACCGGTACTGCTGGAAGAACTTTGCTCTGAACCAGTGCTTGTGGTCACCGCCAAGTGTTGCCCCTTGCCGGTATTCGGGTTTGGTCGGGTCTTGAGGGATTACATCGAACGCCAACCGCCGGATGGCGGCCAGCCTTTTAAAGGTATTTCTTTTCGTATAACCCGTTGGGTCTTTGTCCCGTTGAGCCTCGACTTGAGCGCTTAGCGCGTCCAGTTTGGCCAGGAACAGCGGGTGGGCAATTACAGTCCATCCATGAATAACCAGAGGCTTCCTGCTCGCATCACTCATTCATCGTCCGCCGACAGAGGTTGATCCAGGTCGACCTCCGCGTCGCCGACAAGCTTGTCGAGGCGCGCGATGAGGCCAGCATCGACAACCTGCAGCCGTTGAGGGTTGGTAGCGATATCGTGTGCCAGGAAATCCAGAAATTTGCCCAGTACCGGATCGTCCTCGGTTGCCTCTGCGCGGGTGAGTATCACCCCACCGTCGGGGCGAATCGAGTAATGGATCTTGTCACGTTTTTTCAAGCCCAAGGCGCGCCGCACCGTTTCGGGAACAGTGGTTTGATAGCGATCGGTCAGCGTGGACTCGACGTCGAAGGTGGCAGCCATGAGTAATGTCCTGTGGGTGACAGCGATACGGCTCAAGGTAATGCGATTGCATTGCCATGTCAATGCAGGTGCATTACCACGGTGATGAGCGGTCAGGCAGAGCCGACCAACACTGGCATGTCTACCCGGTCAATCACCTTCGCGCTGACTGACGGGTCCAGCAACCGCCCCAACCGCGACAGGTGGCGGTGGCCCATGATGATCAGTTCGCAGTTCAATTCCTGCGCTTTGGCCACAATCGCTTCAACCGGCTGGCCGGCCGCCATGCAGCCCAGGCTGGTGAAGCCGGCTTGCTGCAGCTCGCGCACGGCCTCGGCTACGGCGTGGTCGGCATGCTGCTGTTCCTCGCAGGCGGCGGGGTATTCTTCCAGTTCCTCGGCGGTGTAGGGCGCAGGTTGCTCATGCACGGCGAAGGTGGAATCGATGGCCAGCAGCACGTGCAGTTCGTGTTCGCCGGGGCGGCAGTAGCGGCGGGCGAGGGTGAGCAGGGTGCTGGAGGCGGGGGAGGCGTCGATGGCGATCAGGACGGGGCTGGGCATTGGAATCCTTGGCAGAGGCTGGCTTGTGGGTCTGCAGGATCGGCCCTTTCGCGGGCATGCCCGCTCCCACAGGTGTGTCGCACAACATTCGGGAATTGTGGGGGGGCCTGTGGGAGCGGGCGCGCCCGCGAAAAGGCCAGACCTGCCAATGCTTCATTTAAGGCCGAATACGCCCAGTGAATAAATGCCCCACCACGCAAGAGCGCATTGCGTCTGATGCAATCCACCAACCTGCTACCATCGCGTTTCCCGCAGCTGTAACGGAAAACGGCCATGCAACTCCCGGACATGAACCTGCTCGTCGCCCTCGATGCCTTGCTCGACGAGGGCAGCGTGGTGGGCGCAGCGCAGCGCATGAACCTGAGCCCGGCGGCCATGAGCCGGACATTGGGGCGTATCCGCGATGCCTTGGGTGACCCGATCCTGGTGCGCGCCGGCCGTGGCCTGGTGCCTACGCCCCGTGCGTTGGCCCTGCGCGAGCAGGTGCATGGCCTGGTGGAGCAGGCCGGGCAGGTGTTCCGCAGCCGTGACGATGTCGACCTGGTCAACCTGGACCGTGCCTTCAACATCCGCACCAATGATTTGTTCATTGCCCTTTACGGCGCCCAGCTGCTGCGCATGATGCTGGCCCAGGCGCCGCGTACGGTGTTGCGGTTTGTCCCGGAGGGCAGTGGTGACGATGATGCAGTGCTGCGCAACGGGCATATCGACCTGATCATCAGCTCGGCCATTGAACTGGGCCCGGAAATCAAGGTGCAGAGCCTGTTCAATACTTACTTTGTAGGCCTGGCGCGTGTGGGCCACCCTATCTTCGATGCCCCGATCACCCCTGAGCGTTTTGCCGCCTACCCGCAGATCAGCGTGTCTCGACGCGGCCGTGCCAACGGGCCGATCGATGTGGCGTTGGCCAACCACAAGGTGGAGCGGCGCGTGGCCCTGATCACCACCAGCTTCCACTCGGCGATGTTCTCGCTGCCGGATTCGGACCTGATCCTGCCGATACCCGCCAATATCCTCAACAGTGTGCAGCGGTTGAAGTTGCCATTGCGCTCGTTCGAGATCCCGGTGCCGTTGGAGAAGGTCAATGTGATGCAGGCGTGGCACCCGCGCTTCGACAACGACCCCGCGCACCGTTGGTTGCGCCAGACGTTGAAAGCGTGTGGCCGCATCGATCCGTGATTCAGGCATGGATTGCGTCTGACGCAATATAAAACTACCGACAAGTCAGTTTTCGTCAGCATTCGACCTTCTTAAACTTGCCCCAGCCCTGAAATTGTTGCTGGAGATGTATTCTCATGACTTCCCTGACGGCGCCCTCTGCGGCGCTGGCCGCCGCCCCCGCGCCGGCCGCGCCTGCGCAGACGGCGTTTGGCCTGCAGGTGGTGGTCGGACTGTTCGGCGTGTTGCTGGCTGTGCTGTGCGCCGGCCTCAACGAGTCGGTAACCAAGATTTCCCTGGCCGATATCCGCGGCGCCATGGGCATCGGTGCCGACGAAGGGGCCTGGTTGCTGGCGGTATACAGCGCCGCTTCGGTCTCAGCCATGGCCTTTGCGCCGTGGCTGGCCACGACCTTCTCGCTGCGGCGCTTCACCATGAGCGCAATTGGTCTGTTCGCCGTGCTTGGCCTGCTGCAACCGTTCGCCCCCAATCTGCACAGTTTGATGTTGCTGCGCGTACTGCAGGGCTTTGCCGCTGGCGCCTTGCCGCCGATGCTGATGAGCGTGGCCCTGCGCTTTCTGCCGCCAGGTATCAAGGTCTATGGCCTGGCCTGCTACGCCCTGACCGCCACCTTTGGCCCCAACCTCGGCACGCCACTGGCGGGGCTGTGGACCGAATACGTCGGTTGGCAATGGGCGTTCTGGCAGATCATCCTGCCCTCGCTGCTGGCCATTTTCTGCGTAGGCTGGGGGCTGCCGCAGGACCCGCTGCGCCTGGAGCGTTTCAAACAGTTCGACTGGCGAGGCGTACTGCTGGGGCTGCCTGCAATCAGTTGCACCGTACTTGGCCTGTCGCTGGGCGACCGCTGGGGTTGGTTCGACTCGCCGCTGATCTGCTGGCTGCTGGGCGGTGGCCTGCTGTTGCTGGTGTTGTTCATGTACAACGAGTGGTCCGAGCCGTTGCCGTTCTTCCAGTTGCGCTTGTTGCAGCGGCGCAACCTGAGTTTCGCCCTGGTGACCCTGGCCGGTGTACTGGTCGTGCTCTCGGGTGTGGGCAGCATCCCGTCGGCCTACCTAGCGCAGATCCAGGGCTATCGCCCAGCGCAGACCAGCCCGTTGATGATGCTGGTGGCCATGCCGCAACTGATCGCCCTGCCGCTGACAGCGGCACTGTGCAACATCCGCGCAGTGGACTGCCGCTGGGTGCTGGGCATTGGCCTGGCGATGCTGGCGGCGTCCTGTGTTGGCAGCAGCCTGCTGACCAGCGAGTGGATCCGTGGCGACTTCTACCCGTTCTACCTGCTGCAGGTGTTCGGCCAGCCGATGGCAGTGCTGCCGCTGCTGATGCTGTCCACCAATGGCATGACCCCGCAGGAGGGCCCGTTCGCCTCCAGCTGGTTCAACACCGTCAAGGGCCTGGCCGCCGTCATCGCCGGTGGCCTGCTGGATGTGCTTGGCACCCTGCGCCGGCATTTCCATTCCAATCACCTGGTGGACAGCCTGGGCAACGCCCCGCTGGTCGACGGCAACGCCGCCGGCCTGGCCAAGCGCATTCACGACCAGGCGCAGGTATTGACCTCGGCTGACCTCTATCTGGTGCTGGCCTGTATCGCCGTGGCCCTGATCTGCCTGATTCCTTTCGTGCCTACCCGGGTCTATCCGCCGCGTGCGGTGGCTTGAACCCTGGATGATTTCGAGAACCATTGAAATGACCAACAACCGCAAAACCCTTCTCATCGGCTCGGTGCTGGCCGTGGCCGTCCTGGCCGGCATCGTCGGCCCTTGGATCTTAGGCAGCGACCACCGCCAGAGTACCAATGACGCCTATGTGACCGCTGACTACACCGTGGTCGCGCCCAAAGTCGCCGGCTTCATCAAGCAAGTGCTGGTGGAAGACAATCAGCAGGTCACGGCTGGCCAGTTGCTGGCGACCATCGATGCGCGTGACTACCAGGCCGCGCTGGATGCTGCGCAGGCGCAGTTGCTGGTAGCCCAGGCACAGAGCGCCGATGCCCGCGCCACGCTTGAACGCCAGGATGCGCTGATTGCCCAGGCCGAAGCGGCTGTGAAGGCGGCCCAGGCTGAGGTGGCGTTCGCCGACCATGAAGTCAACCGCTACAGCCGCCTTGCCGAGCAGGGCGCAGGTACCGTGCAGAACGCCCAGCAGGCGCGCAGCGCGGTCGATCAAGCCCGTGCTCGCCTGGCCAACGCTCAAGCGGCGCGGGTGGCGGCGCGCAAGCAGGTGGACATCCTCACGGCTCAAGTGGCTAGCGCCGATGGCCAGCTCAAGCGTGCCGAAGCAGGCCTGGAAAAGGCCCGGCTCGATCTGTCTTACACCCGCATCACAGCGCCGGTGGACGGGATGGTCGGCGAACGCGCCCTGCGCGTGGGGGCCTACGTCAACCCGGGTGCCCGCCTGCTGTCGGTGGTGCCGTTGCAGCAGGCTTATGTGGTCGGCAACTTCCAGGAAACCCAGCTGACCCACGTACAGCCGGGCCAGCCGGTGCGCATCAGCGTCGACACCTTCTCCGGCGAAACCCTGCAAGGCCATGTGCAAAGCATTGCCCCGGCTACCGGCGTAACCTTCGCCGCGGTCAAGCCAGACAACGCCACCGGCAACTTCACCAAGGTGGTGCAACGCATTCCGGTAAAGATCGTTTTCGATGATGGCCAGCCACTGCTCACCCGCCTGCGTGTGGGCATGTCGGTAGAAGCCACCATCGACACCCGTGGCGACAAGCTGGACGGCAAAGAGGTAAGTGCGCGATGAAAACGGGATTGCGCTTGAGCCCGTTGCTGCTGGCCGTGCTGCTGGCCGGCTGCACCCAGGGCCCGGACTTCATGCGTCCAGATAGCCAGGCCCCGCAGCAGTGGGCGCCGCTGCAAGGCGAGGCGGCAGCCAGCCAGCCGCAGGCCGAACCGCTGGAACTGCGCTGGTGGGAAACCTTCCACGATGCAAAGCTTAGTGCCTTGATCCAACGCGTTGCCGAGCGCAACCTCGACTTGCAGATGGCCAGCGCGCGGCTGCTGCAAAGCCGTGCCCTGCGCAGCACCTTGGCTGCCGATGAAGTACCGTCGGTGGACGTGAACGCCGGTTACAGCCGCGCGCGCAACAGCGCCGATGGCTTGAGCGATCCGTCCGGCAAGGCCGGGAAAGAAGCCTTCAACCTCTGGCAGGGTGACCTGGTGGCCGGTTGGGAATTGGACCTGTGGGGCCGTGTGCGGCGTCAGGTCGAGGCTGCCGATGCCACGGTCGAAGTGGCCGAGAATGACCGCCGCAGCGTGCTGCTGGCGCTGCTTTCGGAAACCGCCGGCAATTACATCCAGCTGCGTGCCGTGCAGCACACCCTCGATGTGACGCAGGATAACCTCAGGGTCGCCCGGCACAGCCTGAAGCTGTCCCAGGACCGCCAGGCCGAAGGTGTTGCCACGCGCCTGGATGTGGCCCAGGCCAGCGCCCAGGTCGCGTCTATCGAGTCGCGCCTGCCGAGCCTGGAAGCGAGGCGTGATGACCTGATCAATGCCCTCAGCCTGCTCGCTGCCGAGCGGCCGCGCAGCCTCCAGGCCGAATTGCTGCAAGGCGGCGAGTTGCCCGTGCCGCAGCAGAAATTTGCCATCGGCTTGCCGTCCGAACTGGCCGAGCGCCGCCCGGACATCCGTCAGGCCGAGGCCCGCCTGCATGCCGCCACCGCCAGCATTGGCGTGGCCAAGGCGGATTTCTACCCGAGCATCCGCCTGTCGGGCAGTGTCGGCTTCCAGGCCATGCAGCTGTCGGATTTCGGTGGCTGGGATTCGCGCCGGTTTGCCTTCGGTCCGCAGTTGTCGCTGCCAATCTTCGAAGGTGGCCGGCTCAAGGGCACCCTGCAACTGCGCGAGGCGCAACAGCAGGAAGCCGCGCTGAACTATCGCAAGGTGGTGCTGGGGGCCTGGCATGAAATTGACGACGTGCTGCGCCTGTACAACGCCAGTCAGTTGCGCCGTGATCACCTTGCCGAGGCCGTGCGGCAAAACCGTATCGCCCTGGAAACCGCCCAGCGCCAGTATGTGGAAGGGGCGGTGGACTTTCTCAATGTGCTGACGGTGCAAGGCGCGCTGCTGGCCAGCGAGGAGCAATGGATCGACAGCTCGGCGGCGGTGTCGCAGGCGCTGGTGGGGCTGTACAAGGCGCTGGGTGGAGGCTGGCAGGCGTTTGACGAGCAGCTGCCGAATGCTCACAGTTAGGGAGGAAGCACAGAGTTTGAAGGGGAGGCACTGCGGTCCATGGCCTGATTCTTTGCAGGCTGCACCGGCCTCTTCGCGGGTGAACCCGCTCCTACACGGCGGCCTGTGTCCAACCACCGATGTGTGTCC
>NZ_JBICII010000090.1:0-60861 GCF_043101865.1 Pseudomonas sp. zjy_15 | reverse complement strand
CCATCGCCACCGTATTCGCGGGTAAACCCGCAGGTCTTGATCAGAGCAACGACAATGGGTAGTTGAAGATCAACCGGTTCTCATCGAACTCGTTATTGCTGTAATCCCGGCGAATCGACGCGTTACGCCATTTCACGCTCAAATCCTTGAACGCCCCGCTCTGAACCACATACGCAAGCTCCGTTTCACGCACCCACTCCTTGCCATCGCTCACGCCCCCGCTGTGCACATCGCGCCCGCTGATGTAGCGGTTCATCAGGGTCAATCCCGGTACCCCGACGGTGACGAAGTTGAAGTCATGGCGCACCTGCCACGAACGCTCGTTGGCATTGTCGAAGCTGGAGTTGTAGCTGTCGTTGGCCAAGGTCCCGCCACTGGTGCCGTTCACCCGCATCCAGGTATCACCATCGACTTTCTGCAGCCCTACCCAGAAGGTGCTGCCGCCGTACTTGGCCGAGAACATCCCCGAGTAGGTCTTGTTGTCCAGCTGCCCGGCGCGTTCGGAGCCGTCCTCGTCGCCATGGAAGTAGCCCAGGTTCGCACCCAGGGTCCAGTCACCCACCGGCTGGCTGTGGCTCAGTTGCAGGTATTGCTGCTGGTACACGTCCTTCAGCACCGCATTCCACAGCCCCACCAGCGTGCGGTCCTGGTTGAACTTGTACTCGCCGCCGACGAAGTTGAAACGGTCCGACACGCCGCCGCCGTAGCTCATGTCTTCCATGCTCGCGTCGTTACGCGGGCTGTTGCCGCGGAACTGGCCGCCGTACAGGGTCAGCCCGGCGATTTCGTTGGAGGTCACCTGCCCGCCACGAAATGTTTGCGGCAACGAACGCCCGTCGTCCGAACGCAGAATCGGCAGCACCGGCATCCATTCACCGATCTTCAGTTCGGTCTTGGAAATACGTGCCTTGCCCGCCACCGCCAGGCGCCCGTAGTCGTCTGCCGGCTTGCCATCGTCATGGCGTGGCAGCAACGCCGTGCCATAGGTACCGCCACCGCCGTCGAGTTTGACCGACCACAGCCCCAGCACATCCACGCCAAAGCCGATTGGCCCTTCGGTGAACCCCGAGCGGGCATCGAGAATGAAGCTTTGCGTCCACTCCTCGGCCTTGCTTTGCGGGTTGCTGGGGTTGGTGAAGTTGCGGTTGATGTAGAAGTTGCGCAGCCCGAGGGTGGCCTTGCTGTCCTCGACAAATCCCGCTGCCAGGCTGGTGCCCGGCAGGCCGGCGATAACCCCGGCGCCAAGCAGGGCGAAGGGTAGGGTGTGGCAGATTTTCATTATTGTTGTGCTCCCTAAGGGTGTGGCAGCCCGTCCACCGGGCACGCGCAAGCGGCCTGCGGCAGGGGCGGGTAGATAACGGGCCGGTCAGGGCCAGGGGTGAATGCGCTGTAACCGGGCGCTACGTACTGGCAGGCGTACGCGAGCTGTCCGGGGGAAGAGGGGTGTGCAACAGGTGCGGGTGCAGCGGGATGGGTGTCGACATGGGTTCGTCCACGAATTGTTGTTTTTGTTATGTGTTGTCGTACAACTGTGGGCGATTATTAGCAAGGGGGAGGTGGGCTGTCAACGGCTGATCGCAGAGCAAATAGGGTACTAGACGCCAAAAACTGAGCGGCAGAGGCTCTACCCTGAACGCGCTGCAGACATACTACAACTGCCTTGCACCATGCCACGCACGTACACGATCTACTGGTAGGAGCGGGCTTGCCCGCGAACACGGGTAAAGCCCGTGCCATCCACCCCATTGGTTGCCTCGCACCGCAAACCGGGGACAGGGTTACAAATCAAATCGTAACAGCGGTGGCCCCATCCCCGAGCCTGCGCTATCTTTAGATCTGGCCTCGCCCTTGACCACTTAGACTGGCATGTCCAGTCCCGGCATCCTTGCTGGTGCCGTACCCCTCCTGTCGGCAGGGGCGAGGCCTCTTCATTTGAAGGGAATGGCGCTGTGGTCACTTCCGGCAGACAAACTGCCATTGCAGAGTCCCACGATCAGTGCAGTGTAATGACAATCGTCTTTACATGAGGGCTATGTCATGGCTTCTATCAATATCCGCGTCGACGATGATCTCAAAGCCCGCGCCTACAAAGAGCTCGATCGCCTCGGTGTCACCCCCTCCGAACTCATGCGTCAGGCTCTGCAATATGTAGCTGAGCGGGGCAAGCTACCCTTCCGGCCGGTCCTGATGACCGAGGAAGATGAAGATCTCATTGCTACCGTACAAGAGCGGCTTGCTTCTCCGCAGCGCGTGAGGGTTCAGCTGGATGACCTATAGCCTCGACTTCGATTCCCGCGCATTCGCTGCCAGATTGCTACAAGATAAAGCTACGCAGCAGTGGGTACAGGCTGGTCTATCAGGTCATTGACCAAGAGATCATGGTTTTTGTCGTCGCTGTCGATCGCCGTGAGCGGAACCAAGCTTACAAAAAGGCTGCTGAGCGACTTGAGTAGGCCTATAGGGTTTGGCAGCCCCAGGCCGAAATCTCAAGGTAAAACACCGCCTCAAAGCTAGAGCTGTGCTTCGGTGGGAGCGGGCTTGCCCGCGAAGAATCCGACTCGGTGTATGGCACCGGCTTCGCCGGTGTTCGCGGCGGTTCAACGCCTCGATGAACCCGCACAGGTCCCCCATCAGCCCAGAGGGCTCATTGCCAAGTCAGGCAGACCAGCTTGCCAGGTAACCCCGGCAAACTGCGATCTCTGTAGGAGCGGGTTCACCCGCGAAGAGGCCAGCACAGGCAATAAATGGCCCCCTGTTCACATGGGCCTTCGCAGGGGCGGTCTTTTATAGGATTAAGAAATCAATCTTCGTAACTGACGTCAGGACTCTTGGGGAAAATCATAAAAAAAGGCTGCCAATCGGCAGCCTTCTCGATGCTCAGCCCGGACGATCAGTCCCAGCTCAACGCACCACCCGTCTGATACTCAATCACACGCGTCTCAAAGAAGTTCTTCTCCTTCTTCAAGTCCATGATCTCGCTCATCCATGGGAACGGGTTGGTAGTCCCTGGATACTCTTCTTTCAAACCAATCTGGGTCAAACGACGGTTGGCGATGAACTTGAGGTAGTCCTCCATCATCGCCGCGTTCATGCCCAGCACGCCGCGTGGCATGGTGTCGCGGGCGTATTCGATCTCCAGCTGGGTCCCTTGCAGGATCATCTGGGTCGCTTCTTCCTTCATCGCCGCATCCCACAGGTGCGGGTTTTCGATCTTGATCTGGTTGATCACGTCGATACCGAAGTTCAGGTGCATCGACTCGTCACGCAGGATGTACTGGAACTGCTCGGCAACGCCAGTCATCTTGTTGCGGCGGCCCATGGACAGGATCTGGGTGAAGCCGCAGTAGAAGAAGATGCCTTCCAGGACGCAGTAGTAGGCGATCAGGTTGCGCAGCAGCTCTTTGTCGGTTTCGACGGTGCCGGTGTTGAATTCCGGGTCGGAGATGGCGCGGGTGTACTTCAGGCCCCAGGCGGCTTTTTTAGCGACCGACGGGATCTCGTGGTACATGTTGAAGATCTCGCCTTCATCCATGCCCAGCGACTCGATGCAGTACTGGTAGGCGTGGGTGTGGATCGCCTCTTCGAAGGCCTGGCGCAGGATGTACTGGCGGCACTCCGGGTTGGTGATCAGGCGGTACACGGCCAGGGCCAGGTTGTTGGCAACCAGCGAGTCGGCGGTGGAGAAGAAGCCGAGGTTGCGCATGACGATGCGGCGCTCGTCTTCGGTCAGGCCGTCCTGGCTCTTCCACAGGGCGATGTCGGCGGTCATGTTGACCTCTTGCGGCATCCAGTGGTTGGCGCAGCCGTCCAGGTACTTCTGCCAGGCCCAGTCGTACTTGAACGGCACCAGCTGGTTGAGGTCGGCGCGGCAGTTGATCATGCGCTTTTCATCCACTGCAACGCGGGCCGAGGAGCCTTCCAGCTCGGCCAGGCCTTCGGCAACGTCGAGGGCGTCGAGGGCAGCCTTGGCACGTTTGACGGCTTCGGAGTCAGAAGCGGTGGCCGCACGGGCCTCCAGGGCGGCGGCACCACCGGCGCTGTCGAGCTTGTCGAGGGTGGCGGTGGCAGCGGCCTGCGCAGGGGTGTTGCCTTTGGCGGCTACTTCGCCGTCTTCTTTGTCGAATTCGTCCCAGCTCAGCATGGTTTGGCTCCTGCTTGAGGGTCGCCCAGAGGCAACCGGTTGGATTTTAAGAATGTGATGCCTGACGCAAGGCCGTAATGGCGAATGGGCAGCTCGAGAGGCTGACTCTCGTTTACATCTGAATGTGTTCTGGCTTGTACCTGGCCAGGCCTCTGGGAGGGGCCAGGACAATTGAATAGGTGCTCTTTTCAGAGGGCGCAAAGTATACCGGAAATCACCTTCGATCGGGGGGCGCGTGTTGCCGGCGAGGGTAACTTTTTCGACCGGTTTGGCATGCGTCGGTTCACGAAACAGGTGGCTTCTTCTACGGGGGGAGAGTGTAGCGCCAACCTATATGTTGTGCCAGTTTAAATTTTAAGGCACATCATATGGTGTTTTGATGAGGGCTGCGTTGTCGGAACCGGCCTCACCGCGGGCTTGCCGGCGATGAGGCCAGCTACCACTAGCTGCGGTGGGTGTGCAGCGTTTCGACAATGTGTGTCTTGGGGTGCTTGCGTGCCTGTTCGACCGAGGTGAAACGGCCGGTTTCGGCGTTGCGGCCAATCTTGCGAGTTGCCACTTTCTTCCGCGCCATGGGTGTGCGTCCTGTTTTGAGAGGTCCTGTTCTTTTACCGAGCTGCGTGAACAGTGGGCAAAGGGCAAGGTTTCTCCGAGGCGCGGATACAAAAATGCCGCGCGGGGCACCCGTAGGCACCCCGCACGGCATTCAGGCCTTACTGGCAGGCTTCGCAGTCAGGCTCGTCGATCGCGCAGGCCTTTGGCACTGGCGCAGGGCCGGCTGCCTGGACCGGGGCGCTGTCGCCACCGCTGGAAACGGCGTTGAGCTTGCCGGTGTTGATGGTCGACTTCTCGGTGCTGGTCGCGGCCAGGGCACGGAGGTAGTAGGTGGTTTTCAGGCCACGGTACCAGGCCATGCGGTAGGTCACGTCCAGCTTCTTGCCCGATGCACCGGCGATGTACAGGTTCAGCGACTGCGCCTGGTCGATCCACTTCTGGCGACGGGAAGCCGCATCGACAATCCACTTGGTCTCGACTTCGAACGCAGTGGCGTACAGGTCTTTCAGCTCTTGCGGGATACGCTCGATCTGCTGTACCGAACCGTCGTAGTACTTCAGGTCGTTGATCATGACCGAGTCCCACAGGTCGCGAGCCTTGAGGTCGCGAACCAGGTACGGGTTGATCACGGTGAATTCGCCCGACAGGTTCGACTTCACGTACAGGTTCTGGTAGGTAGGCTCGATCGACTGCGACACGCCGGTGATGTTGGCGATGGTCGCGGTTGGTGCGATGGCCATGATGTTCGAGTTACGAATACCTTTCTGTACGCGGGCACGTACCGGCGCCCAGTCCAGGGTTTCTTCCAGGTTGACGTCGATGTACTTCTGGCCACGGGCCTCGATCAGGATCTGTTGCGAATCCAGCGGCAGAATGCCCTTGGACCACAGCGAACCCTGGAAGGTCTCGTAGGCGCCGCGTTCATCGGCCAGGTCGCAGGAAGCCTGGATGGCGTAGTAGCTGACCGCTTCCATCGACTTGTCGGCAAACTCGACGGCAGCATCGGAGCCGTAAGGAATGTGCTGCAGGTACAGCGCATCCTGGAAGCCCATGATGCCCAGGCCGACCGGACGGTGCTTGAAGTTCGAGTTACGCGCTTGCGGCACCGAGTAGTAGTTGATGTCGATCACGTTGTCGAGCATGCGCACGGCGGTGTTCACGGTGCGTTGCAGCTTGGCGGTGTCCAGCTTGCCGTCGACGATGTGGTTCGGCAGGTTGATCGAGCCCAGGTTGCAGACCGCGATCTCGTCCTTGTTGGTGTTCAGGGTGATTTCGGTGCACAGGTTCGAGCTGTGGACCACGCCCACGTGCTGCTGCGGCGAACGCAGGTTGCACGGGTCTTTGAAGGTCAGCCATGGGTGGCCGGTCTCGAACAGCATCGACAGCATCTTGCGCCACAGGTCTTTGGCCTGGACGGTCTTGAACACCTTGATCTTGTTGTACTCGGTCAGGGCTTCGTAGTACTCGTAGCGCTCTTCGAAGGCCTTGCCGGTCAGGTCGTGCAGGTCTGGCACTTCCGAAGGCGAGAACAGGGTCCACTTGCCGTCATCGAAGACACGCTTCATGAACAGGTCAGGAATCCAGTTGGCGGTGTTCATGTCGTGGGTACGACGGCGGTCATCACCGGTGTTCTTGCGCAGCTCGATGAACTCTTCGATGTCCAGGTGCCAGGTTTCCAGGTACGCACACACGGCGCCTTTGCGCTTGCCGCCCTGGTTGACCGCAACGGCGGTGTCGTTGACCACTTTCAGGAACGGTACGACGCCCTGGGATTTGCCGTTGGTGCCCTTGATGTACGAGCCCAGTGCGCGCACAGGGGTCCAGTCGTTGCCCAGGCCACCGGCGAATTTCGACAGCATGGCGTTGTCGTGGATCGCGTGGTAGATGCCCGACAGGTCGTCCGGCACGGTGGTCAGGTAGCAGCTGGACAGCTGCGGGCGCAGGGTGCCGGCGTTGAACAGGGTCGGGGTCGAGGCCATGTAGTCGAACGACGACAACAGGTTGTAGAACTCGATCGCACGGGCTTCCTTGTCTTTTTCTTCCAGCGCCAGGCCCATGGCCACGCGCATGAAGAACACCTGCGGCAGCTCGAAGCGCACGCCATCCTTGTGGATGAAGTAGCGGTCGTACAGGGTCTGCAGGCCCAGGTAGGTGAACTGCTGGTCGCGCTCGTGGTTGATCGCCTTGCCCAGCTTTTCCAGGTCGAAGTCGGCCATGGCCGGGTTCAGCAGCTCGAACTCGATGCCTTTGGCGACATAGGCCGGCAGGGCCTTGGCGTACAGGTCAGCCATCTCGTGGTGGGTGGCGCTGTCGGCTACATTCAGGAAGCCCAGGCCTTCGGCGCGCAGGGTATCCATCAGCAGGCGGGCGGTAACGAACGAGTAGTTCGGCTCGCGCTCCACCAGGGTACGGGCGGTCATCACCAGGGCGGTGTTGACGTCCTTGATGGCCACGCCGTCGTACAGGTTCTTCAGGGTTTCGCGCTGGATCAGGTCGCCATCGACTTCGGCCAGGCCTTCGCAGGCTTCGCTGATGATGGTGTTCAGGCGGGCCATGTCGAGCGGCGCCAGGCTGCCGTCAGCCAGGGTGATGCGGATGCTCGGGTGCGGTTCGACCACGGCGTCGGTGTTGGCGCGGGTGGCACGCTCCTTGGCGCGCTGGTCACGGTAGATCACGTAGTCGCGGGCGACTTTCTGCTCGCCGGCGCGCATCAGGGCCAGTTCGACCTGGTCCTGGATTTCTTCGATGTGGATGGTGCCACCCGATGGCATGCGACGCTTGAACGTGGCGGTAACCTGCTCGGTCAGGCGCGCGACGGTGTCGTGGATGCGCGACGAAGCGGCGGCGGTACCGCCTTCAACTGCGAGGAACGCCTTGGTGATGGCCACGGTGATCTTGTCGTCGGTGTAAGGGACGACAGTGCCGTTGCGCTTGATCACGCGCAGTTGGCCAGGGGCGGTGGCAGCCAGATCCTGGTTGGAATCGGCGGCCTGCGGCACCTTGGCCTGCGGGTTCTCGCGAGTTGTGTCGGTTTGCATGGGTGGGTGTCTCCACAATTTCTATATTGTTCAGGCGCCTTATGGGCGCCCACCGTTCCGTCCACTTGCTCGATGGCCCAGCGGGGATGCGCAAAGCATGCGCATCCGCCCGCACGGGCGTACCGACTTCGGGACAGACTCAGGAATAAGGGGCAATGGCTTGCCGCTCCCTGGCCGAAGTCAAAGGTTCTGGGCAGGGCCCAAAATCTGTTGCTGATGGATGCCAGGCCTGGCCTGCAACACCCATGCCCGAACAAGGCCCTGGAAGGGCTTGCCTCGGTCGCCTCCGCAGGAGCGGTTTGGCTGCTGAAATCACCTCAAGTTCCGCCCGGAAAATCGCTTGATCTTGCGGGTTGACTTTTGTGTGTGATTTTGCACGAAACCCTATATCTAGTGGTTCACTGCGATCGGGATACAAGATAATGCGGTATTGGGGGCTTTGCAAGGCGAGCGCCTGTGGATAACGTGTGCGTACTTTGTGAGTGAATGGTGGGTATTCGCTGTAGGCCTTGTGCCAAGTGGTTTGCAGTATTTTTCTGCAAGGTGACGCCCTTGGGCAGTTTTTTTCGGGCGCGAACCCTATCACAAAAAACGGTTCAGTCGAGGGGGCGGTGGGGGCATGTCTGAAGATCCTGGTTCCCCCGCGCGCGGTCGCCTGTAGGAGCGGGTTTACCCGCGAAAGGGCCGAGCCTGCTGGCCAATCTCCACCTGCCGTTCACCGTTGCCGCCGCCACCGTATTCGCGGGTAAACCCGCTCCTACACATTGATCGGTGGTGGGCACACATCGGGGGGTGGACCCAGGCCGTTGTAGCGAGCGTCGCTCGCGATGCGCCGCGCGGGTGGCGCTCGATCTCGCAGGCCCCACCCATCTACAGTCATACTCTCAGCTGCCCTGACACGATCCCAAGAACAAACAAGGCCAAAGTCATGGACCAAACCCTACCCCGCATCCTCATTGTCGAAGACGACCAGCGCCTGGCCGAGCTGACCGCCGAGTACCTGCAGGCCAACGGCTTCGAGGTCAGCGTGGAGGGTGATGGTGCCCGCGCCGCCCGGCGCATCATCGACAGCCAGCCCGACCTGGTCATCCTCGACCTGATGCTGCCCGGCGAGGACGGCCTGAGCATCTGCCGCCGGGTGCGCAGCCAGTATCAGGGGCCGATCCTCATGCTCACCGCGCGCAGCGATGAACTCGACCAGGTTCAGGGCCTGGACCTGGGCGCCGACGACTACGTCTGCAAACCCGTACGCCCACGCCTGCTGCTGGCACGTATCCAGGCCCTGTTGCGTCGCAGCGAAACCGTGGACAGCAAGCGCCAGGACCTGGCCTTCGGTGCGCTGCGTATCGACAACCGCCTGCGCGAGGCGCACCTGGGCGAGCAGTTGATCGAGCTGACCGGCGCCGAATTCGACCTGCTCTGGCTGTTGGCCAGCAACGCTGGCCGGGTGCTGTCCCGTGAACAGATCTTCACCGCACTGCGTGGCGTGGGCTACGACGGCCAGGACCGCTCCATCGACATCCGCATCTCGAAAATCCGCCCCAAGATCGGCGATGACCCGCTTCAGCCGCGGTTGATCAAGACCCTGCGCAGTAAAGGCTACCTGTTCGTCGGCGAGGCGCCATGAACAATTCGATCTTTCTGCGCATCTACGGCGGCATGCTGGCCGTGCTGGTGCTGGTGGCCCTGCTTGGCGTGCTCAGCCTGCACCTGGTCAATGAAGTGCGCGCTGCCCAGCACCGCGAGGGTCTGGCCCAAGGCACCTTCAGCCTGATGGCCGACAACCTGGCAGTGCAGAATGAAACCCAACGCAAGCGTTCGCTGCTGATCTGGGAGCGCCTGCTTGGCGTGCCGTTGGCGCTGCAGCCGATGAGCGCACGCAGCCTTGACGGCGGCCAGCGGGCGCGCCTGTACCGTGGCCTGGTGGTGGTCGAGAGGATTGGCCCGCATGCGGCGCAAGTGCTGCGCAAGGTGGGCCAGGAAGACCTGATGCTGGTCGCGCAGATCAAACAGATCAGCGAGCAGTTGGCGCGGGCCACCCTCTATTTACTGGCCGACGAGCTGGTGCGCTACCCGGTAACCGAACAGCAGCAGCGCCTGGCACAGATCAAGCAGGAAAAAGGCTTCGGCTTTGGCGTCGCCTTGCAACGTATTGAACGGGTCGGCCTGGACGATGACCAGCGGCGCCGGGTGGAGGAGGGGGACACGGTGATGGCGCTGGGCAAGGATGGTGACTCGATCCGTGTTTTCGCCGGGCTGACGGGCTCGCCATGGGTACTGGAAATCGGCCCGCTGTACCAGCTCAACCCTTATCCGCCGCAGTTGCTGATCCTGATTGCCTTCCTGGGGCTGTGCCTGATCGGCCTGGTGGTCTACCTGCTGGTGCGTCAGCTGGAACGTCGTGTGTCGGGCCTGGAGATTGCTGCCACGCGCATCGCCCAGGGCAGTCTGGACACCCGTGTACCGGCCGGCGACGCCGACTCGGTAGGGCGCCTGGCTGCTGCCTTCAATGGCATGGCCGAGCACCTGCAGCGTTCGCTGACCATGCAGCGCGAGCTGGTGCGAGCGGTGTCCCACGAGCTGCGCACGCCGGTGGCGCGCCTGCGCTTTGGCCTGGAGATGATCGAAAGCGCCACGAATGAACAGATGCGTGCAAAGCATCTGGCGGGCATGGACGGTGATATCCAGGACCTCGACAAGCTGGTCGACGAGATGCTGACCTACGCCCGCCTGGAGCAGGGCGCACCGGCCTTGAAGTTTCAGCGGGTCGATCTGGATGCCTTGCTCGATCGAGTGATCGAAGAGCTGGCACCTTTACGTGCCGAGGTGCGGGTGGTGCGCGGCGACTGCCAGGGCGCGGATACCGAAGGCGCCTGGGTCGAGGCCGAGCCGCGCTACTTGCACCGGGCCCTGCAGAACCTTGTCGGCAATGCCATGCGCTATGCCGAGTCCGAGGTACGCCTTAGCTTTCAGTTGGGGCAGCAACGCTGCCGCATCGATGTGGAAGATGACGGCCCCGGGATACCCGAAGGGGTCTGGGATCGCATTTTCACACCGTTCACCCGCCTCGATGACAGCCGTACCCGTGCTTCGGGCGGGCATGGCCTGGGTTTGTCGATCGTACGGCGGATCATCTACTGGCACGCGGGTCGGGCTACGGTGGGGCGCAGTGCCGCGTTGGGTGGAGCCTGCTTCAGCCTGACCTGGCCGCGGCAGCAGGCACCGCTGTAAAGGTCAGACGCTGACCAGACTCAGCAGGTGGCCGTCCTGCAGGCAGAACTGGCCTTGCAGCTCTGCGCCGTGTCGCCACTGCGGCGACAGGTCGGCAAGCAGGCGCAGGCGCGCCAGGCCTTCGCTGGACCAGTCCAGCACTTCGGCGTGCTCGAAGTAGAAGCGCTGACGGGTCAACGGGTAAAGGGTCTTGAACAGGCTTTCCTTCAGCGAAAAGGTCAAGGTAACGGTCAGGCCGAGCTGACGGCGGTCCAGGCGTTCGAGCTCTGCCGGGATAAGGATTTCACCCATAAGCCGCTCGGCGCGTTCGTCATCCAGCAAGGCTTCCTGATCCAGGCCCAGGCCTTGGCAGCTGTTTTCGTCGGCAACCACCGCGGCGGCCCAGCCCTTGCCGTGAGTGATCGAGCCATGAATACCGGCGGGCCAGATGGGCGAGCGGTCCTCATGGGTGCCGGGGACGTAGTCGCGACCGTCCAGGCGCTGCAGCGCGGCACGGGCACATACGCGACCGGCCAAGTACTCGGCCTGGCGCTTGGCCACCGAGCGCAGCAGGCTGGCACTGGGCAGTACGCCAGCGCGCTGGAAGTCGTCGGTTGCCAGGTGGGCAGGGTCGAAGGCGCAACTGACCAGCACCGCGCCGGGCAATGGGTGGGGCAGGGGCCAGTGGTGCTGGAGCGGGGCGCAGCAGGCGGGAAGTGTGTTCATGGCGGCTATTGTGCCAGCTGTGCAGGTGCTAAGGGAGGTGGCGTGGCAGGATGACTTACCGCAGCCATGAAAACATGGCGCAGATCACAACGATCCGTGTGGGAGCGGGTTTACCCACGAAGAATACACCGCGGTGGATGGCACGGGCTTCGCCCGTGTTCGCGGGCAAGCCCGCTCCCACACAGATCGCGCCAGCTTTTAGAAATTGAGCAAGACAGTTGCTGCTACAACGATTGCACAATCTTTTATTTGAACACCTTCTTGAAGAACGCCTGCATATCCGCCCAGGAACGCTCATCCGCTGTCTTGTTATAGCCAATGTCCGGCCCCCCATGCTCACCATGGCTCAGCCGATCGGCATCGGGGTTGGTGAAGCCGTGCTTGGCCCCTTCAATGTTGACGAACTGGTAGTTGACCTTGGCCGCATCCATCTCGGCCTTGAACGCCTTTACCTGCTGTGGGGTGACCATGCTGTCCGCCGCACCATGCTCGACCAGGATATCGGCCCGCACCACGCCAGGTTTTGCCGGGGACTGGGTGGCCAGCGCGCCATGGAAGCTCACCACGCCATCGAGCTTTTCTCCCCGGCGTGCCGCATCGAGCACTACCTTGCCGCCAAAACAGTAGCCGATAGCGCCCAGTTGATGCTTGTTCACATTCGGCTGCTTTTTCAACAGGTCCAGGCCCGCGTTGAAGCGCGCTGCTGCCGCGGCCGGGTCCTTCATCGCTGCGGCCATGAATGCCTGGGCATCCTGCGGGTGCTCGGTGTGCTTGCCATCGCCGTACATGTCGATCGCCAGTGCCTTGTAGCCCAGGGCGGCGAGATCTCTCGCACGACGCTTGGCATAGTCGTTCAGGCCCCACCATTCATGCACCACAACGATGCCTGGGCGTTTGCCGTCCAGCGCATCATCGTAGGCGTAGTAGCCGACGAGGCGGTTGCCATCGTCGTCCTGATAAGGAATTTCACGGGTCACTACCGCCGCTTGGGCGAGGGCGGCGCTGCACATCAGGGTCAGGGCCAGCAGGGCTCGCATGTTCACAACTCCTTGTTTTGTTCTCGGTTCGTTCAGCCGGGGTTCAGCCAGGGTTCAGTCGCGGTTCAGGGTGCCCTGATTACTCTAGCTTCCAGACCGAAACAGCGCACCCAACTGGAGTACCCAGCCATGAAAACCTTCAATACCCTGCTTGCCGCCATGGCCGTCTGTGCCGCTGGCATCACCACCGCCCAGGCCGCGGACGACAACTTCGCCAGCCTTACCTACGGCCAGACCAGCGACAAAGTCCGCAAGTCCGGCCTGCTGCAACGCAACACCGACCACCTCAATGCCGACGGTATTATCGGCAAGGACGATACCTGGGGTGTGCGTCTGGGCAAAATCAACGACCAGGGCCGCTACTACATGACCTATGACAACGTTTCGGGCGACCACAGTGGCCTGAAGTTGCGCCAGGAAAACCTGCTGGGCAGCTACGACTTGTTCCTGCCGGTGGGCGATACCACCAAGCTGTTCGGTGGGGGCAGCCTGGGTGTAACCAAGCTTACCCAGGACTCGCCAGGCGCCAGCCGGGATACTGACTACGGTTATGCCTACGGCCTGCAGGCCGGTGTGATCCAGGACATCACCGACAAGGCCTCGGTCGAACTGGGCTACCGTTACCTGCGCACCAATGCCGCGACCGAGGTGGGCGCACATGGCGGGCCGAAGGACGGCACCCTGCGTCTGACCAGCAGCGCCCAGACCTACCTGGCTGCTTCATACAAGTTCTGACGGACGAGCCGCGTTATCCTGTACTGGCCTCTTCGCGGGCACGCCCGCTCCCACAGGTGCTGCACAAACCTCAGAAACCGTGCAGTGCCTTTGGCTTCACAGGTGCTGCACAAGTTTCAGAAACTGTGCGATTGCTGTGGGAGCGGGCGTGCCCGCGAAAGGGCCGGTACAGGCAATACACATAAGGAGCTGCACATGAAACTGCTGGTGGTCGAGGACGAAGCCCTGCTTCGTCATCACCTCTACACCCGCCTGGGCGAAAGCGGCCATGTGGTCGAGGCGGTCGCTGACGCCGAAGAGGCGCTGTACCAGGCCGAGCAGTACCATTTCGACCTTGCCATCATCGACCTGGGCCTGCCCGGTATCAGCGGCCTGGAGCTGATCACGCGCTTGCGCAGCCAGGACAAGACCTTCCCCATTCTCATCCTCACGGCCCGTGGCAACTGGCAAGACAAGGTCGAGGGCCTGGCCGCCGGTGCCGACGACTACCTGGTCAAGCCGTTTCAGTTCGAGGAGCTTGAAGCACGGCTCAATGCCCTGTTGCGCCGCTCCAGTGGTTTCACCCAGTCGACCATCGCCGCTGGCCCCTTGGTGCTTGACCTCAACCGCAAGCAGGCCACCCTGGACGAACAAGCCTTGGCCCTGACTGCCTACGAATACCGCATCCTCGAATACCTCATGCGCCATCACCAGCAGGTGGTGGCCAAGGATCGCCTGATGGAGCAGTTGTACCCTGGTGACGAAGAGCGCGACCCCAATGTCATCGAAGTGCTGGTTGGCCGCCTGCGCCGCAAGCTTGAAGGCGAGCACGGTTTCAAGCCCATCGACACGGTGCGCGGCCTGGGCTACCTGTTCACTGAGCGCTGCCGATGATCCGTTCGCTGCGGGTGCGCCTGATGCTGGCCGCCGCAGTGCTGGCGCTGCTGTTCATGCTGGCGCTGCTGCCGGCTTTGCAGAAGGCCTTCAGCCTGGCTCTGCAGGAATCGATCGAGCAGCGTCTGGCCTCTGATGTGACCACGCTGATTTCCGCTGCGCGTATCGAGCATGGCCAGTTGCAGATGCCGACACTGCTGCCGGACGAGCGCTACAACCTGCCCTACACAGGCCTGCTCGGCTATATCTTTGACCGCGACGGCAAACTGGTCTGGCAGTCGCGTGCCACCGCAGAGCGGCACATCAACTACCGGCCGCGCTATGACGGGCGCGGCAACGAGTTTGCCCGCATTCACCAGTCCGATGGCGAAGAGTTCTTCGTGTACGACGTCGAGATTAAACTGCTGGGCGGGCAGAGCGCCGCCTACAGCATTGTCGCCCTGCAGCCCGTGAGCGAGTACAAGGCCACCCTCAATGGCCTGCGCGAAAAACTCTACCTGGGGTTCGGCGCTGCATTGCTGGCGCTCATGGTGTTGTTGTGGGCAGGCCTGACCTGGGGGCTGCGCTCGTTGCGACGCCTCAGCCACGAACTGGATGAAGTGGAATCAGGTGCGCGTGACGGCCTGAGCGGCGAGCACCCACGCGAGTTGCTGCGCCTGACCCGCTCGCTCAACCGTCTGTTGCGCAGTGAGCGTGAGCAGCGCACGCGCTACCGTGATTCGCTGGACGACCTGGCACACAGCCTGAAGACGCCGCTGGCGGTGTTGCAGGGTGTGGGTGAAAGCTTGCAGCAACGCAGCGGCGAGCGCGAACAGGCGCGGGTGCTGCAAAGCCAGATCGAGCGCATGAGCCAGCAGATCGACTATCAACTGCAACGCGCCAGCCTGCGCAAGAGTGGCCTGGTGCGCCACAGCGTACTGCTGCGGCCGTTGCTCGACAGCCTGTGCAGCACCTTGGCCAAGGTGTACCGGGACAAACGTGTGAACGTGGTGCTGGAGTTGCCGGATGCGGCGCAGGTACCGATGGAGCAGGGCGCGTTGCTGGAAATGCTCGGCAACCTGCTGGAGAACGCCTACCGGCTGAGCCTGGGCCAAGTGCGGGTGAGCCTGATGAAGGCGCCGGGGTATCTGACCTTGTGCATCGAGGACGATGGGCCGGGGGTGCCCGCCGACCAGCGCGAGCGCATTCTAGAGCGCGGGGAGCGGCTGGACAGCCAGCACCCGGGGCAGGGCATAGGCTTGGCGGTGGTCAAGGATATCGTTGACAGCTATGACGCCGAGCTGAGCCTTGGCGATTCTCCGCTGGGGGGCGCCGCGTTCAGAATCACCTTCAACCTGGATTGACTCGCAGCCTGTGCCGGCCCATCCGCAGGTAAATCCGCGAATGGGCCGGCACAGGCAATCCATAATGGGCGGATTTCCGCCATTCCTCCCTGTACAAATTCCGCCACCGGGCGGAAATCCGCCAATCCGTCCCGGGAATATCGCCCTGTCGTTGGGCATTTATCCCTAGCAAATACGGGCTTTGCACCCTTCATGGGCATTTTGGCACCACCCTTGCTATTGATCCTCGCAGAGGCCTGCCCAGGCAGCTCGAACACAACGACAAATCCCTCCAAGTGCAGGAGGGTTAGCGATTCAGGTGCCCCATTACCCTGGAAAGGGTGAACCGGCACACTTGAGGAAAATTAGCCATGACGACACGTCAGCCGCTGTACAAATCCCTGTATGTTCAGGTGTTGGTCGCCATCACCATCGGCATCCTGCTCGGCCACTACTACCCGGAAACGGGCGTTGCCCTCAAACCCTTGGGTGACGGCTTCGTCAAACTGATCAAGATGGTCATCGCCCCGATCATCTTCTGTACCGTGGTCAGCGGCATTGCCGGCATGCAGAGCATGAAGTCGGTCGGCAAAACCGGCGGCTACGCGTTGCTGTACTTTGAAATCGTCTCCACCATCGCGCTGATCATTGGCCTCGTCGTCGTCAACGTGGTCAAGCCAGGCGCTGGCATGCACATCGACGTCAGCACCCTGAACGCCAGTAGCGTGGCTGCCTACGCCGCCGCCGGCTCGCAGCAGACCACCGTCGGTTTCCTGCTTAACGTCATCCCCAATACGGTCGTCGGCGCCTTCGCCAACGGCGACATCCTGCAAGTGCTGATGTTCTCGGTGCTGTTCGGTTTCGCCCTGCACCGCCTGGGCAGCTACGGCAAGCCGGTGCTGGACCTGATCGACCGCTTCGCCCATGTCATGTTCAACATCATCAACATGATCATGAAGCTGGCCCCGGTCGGCGCGTTTGGCGCCATGGCCTTCACCATCGGCCAGTACGGTGTTGGCTCGCTGGTGCAACTGGGCTACCTGATGGCCTGCTTCTACATCACCTGCCTGCTGTTCGTACTGGTGGTGCTGGGCGGTATCTGCCGTGCCCACGGCTTCAGCGTGCTCAAGCTGATCCGCTACATCCGTGAAGAACTGCTGATCGTGCTGGGTACTTCGTCCTCGGAGTCGGCCCTGCCGCGCATGCTGGCCAAGATGGAGCGCCTGGGTGCCAAGAAATCGGTAGTCGGCCTGGTTATCCCTACCGGCTACTCGTTCAACCTGGACGGTACCTCGATCTACCTGACCATGGCTGCGGTGTTCATCGCTCAGGCCACTGACACCACCATGGACATCACTCACCAGATCACCCTGCTGCTGGTACTGCTGGTGGCTTCCAAGGGTGCTGCCGGCGTTACCGGTTCGGGCTTCATCGTGCTGGCCGCGACCCTGTCGGCTGTTGGCCACCTGCCGGTTGCCGGCCTGGCGCTGATCCTCGGCATCGACCGCTTCATGTCCGAAGCCCGCGCCCTGACCAACCTGGTGGGCAACGCCGTTGCCACCGTGGTGGTGGCCAAGTGGGTCAAGGAAATGGACGACGACAAGCTGGCTTCGGAATTGGCCTCCGGTGGTGCGCCGTTGATCGATACCCGCCCGACCGACGACCTGGGCGTGGCTGAAGGCCCGGCTCGTTGATAGCTAGTTGAAATGAGAAAGGCGACCCAAGGTCGCCTTTTTCGTGTCTGCGCGGTCCCTTGTGGGAGCAACTGTCTTGCTCAATTTCTAAAAGCTGGCGCGATCCCTGGGGGAGCGGGCTTGCCCGCGAACACGGGCGAAGCCCGTGGCCCTCAGCCCAGTACCACTTCCAACACCCGGATGACGTCCGGCTGCGGGTAATGCCACCTTACTTGCACGTCCCAGAACTTCACCCCGTACACCCGCTCGGCCGGTGGTATCTGGTAGGCCGGCCGTGGGTCCTGCGCCAGGCATTGCTCGATCAGTTCCACCAGCGGCTCGCTCAGGCGCAGCGCATGCTCGCGGGCCTGGAGCAGGGCGTTGTCGGCCCAGTGCACGGCAATTGCCACCGGCGCTGCGTTGGCCATCTGGTTGCTGGCGCCAGCGATGCTGTCGGCATAGGGCACATACGGCTTGATGTCCAGCACCGGCGTGCCGTCGAGCAGGTCGATCCCGGACAGCAGCAGGCGCCCGGGCTCCACGCCCTCCAGGCGTACCACCGACTGGCCGATACCGTTGGGCCGGTGGGTGGCGCGGGTGGCGAACACCCCTATGCTCTTGTTGCCGCCCAGACGCGGTGGTCGCACTTTCAGGCGCGGCTTTTCTTCCAGGGCCTGGTGGAACAGGAACAGCAGCCAGACATGGCTGACCTGCTCCAGGCCCTCGACCGCGTCACCTTGATCGAACGGCGGCAACAGTTCGAGTACGCCCCGGGCGGCAGGCGCCAGCTGCGGCTGGCGCGGAATGGCGAACTTTTCCTTGAAACAGGAGTGGACGATGCCGACCGGGACAACCGTATGCTGCATGGCCACTCAGCCGCGCACGCGCAGGGTTAGGCCCTTGAGGAAGTTGCGCATCAACTGGTCGCCGCAGGGGCGGTAGTTGTCGTGGCCCGCCTTGCGGAACAGCGCGCTGAGCTCAGGTTTGCTGACCGGGAAGTTGACCGACTTGAGAATCGCGTGCAGGTCGTCTTCCTTGAGCTCAAAGGCCACACGCAGCTTCTTGAGGATAAGGTTGTTGGTTACCGGCAGCTCGATCGGCTGCTGCGGGCGGCTATCGTCTTTGCCTCGGCGGTAGATCACCAGGCCATCAAGGAAGTGCGCCATTACCCGTTCCGGGCAGCGCACGAAGCCTTCCTCTTCTTCTTTTTTCAGGTAGGTGGCCAGCACCAGAGGATGCACTTCGAGGCCAGAGAGCCCGATGATCTCGGCCATCTTGGCGTCGTTCACCTTGAGCATGTAGCGCAGGCTGCGCAGGACGTCGTTGTGGTTCATTGCAGCAGAATCCTGTTCAGGTGCCGCGCGTTCCAGCGCGGCGTATTGCTTAGAAACGTTCGGAGGTAGCCAGGTAGCGCCATTGGGCCAAGGGCAGCTTGCCCATCGACACACCACCCAGGCGAATGCGTCGCATGCCTAAAAGCTCCAGGCGCAGGTAGGCGCATAGTTCGGAAATCTGCCCTGGTTGTGGGTTTTTCAATACCATGCGCAGGTGTGTCTCGTTCTGCCAGCTGGCCTTGGCCTTAGGCAATTCGCGGTCATTGCGCATGGCCCCACGCGCCAGGCGTTCCAGCGCCTGGGGGGTGGTTTCGCCGCGCACTTGAATGATGAACTCCTGTTCCAGGCGACGCAGGTCGGCCTCGATCTTGCGGGATACCCGCCAGTCCTGGGTAAACACCTGCAGGCCGCTGGCGCCACGCTCCAGCGGTGCCACGCAGGCCTGCCGGGCAAAATGCCCGTGCAGGGCGCGCACGCCTTCGCGGTGGGCTTCGCTGAGGCTGCCCATGTTCATGCTGGCGCGGGCGACTTCACTGTCCATGCCGGCTGGCTGGTTCAGCAGCAGGGTCACCGGTTCCAGGGTTTCGGCACGGGCGCCCGGCAGTAGCTCGACGCGCTGCTGCTCGACCTTGAACTGCGGTTGCTCGACCACCACGCCATCGACCGTTACCCAGCCTCCTTCAATGTACTGCTCGGCCTCGCGGCGGGAGCAGCCGAGCTGCTCGATGAGGCGTTTGGACAGGCGGACGGGTTCGGACATGGGGCAATTCGCAAGGCAGGGAAAGGCCTCCATTGTACCTGCCTGCAAGCGGTAGATGATGGGAATCTGTGTCAGATGCGCCATTTTGGACACGTAGCGCGGCACATTCAGGCGCCGCCTCAAGTCACTGTACGCATTAGCCTCATGTGCAGCAGAGGATAGGGCTGGCCCAGGCCGTCGGTTTCCGAACGGCCGATGACCTCGAAACCTTCATGCAGGTAGAAGCCCAGCGCTTTCGGGTTCTGTTCGTTGACGTCAAGGTACTCGGCATTCAGTTCGCTGATGGCATAGCGCAGCAGGCGCTTGCCTACCCCTTGGCCACGGTAGCCAGGTGCGACGAACAGCATGTCCACCCGCCCGTTGGCGACACCGGCGAAACCACAGATGCGCTGGCGGTCCTTGCAGCAGACCAGCATCACTGCGTCGAGATAACGGCGCAGCACATGTTCGCGCAGCAGCAGGATATAGCCCTCTGGCAGGAAGTCGTGGGTGGCGCGTACCGAGTCCTCCCACACTTGTACCAGCTCGCTGTAGTCGCACAAGCGCGGGGTTTGCAGCGTCAGTAGCGCAGACATGCCGGTGTTCCTCTGGGGCGATAGGGAAAACATAGCAGGTCAACCACACGTCGAGCCCCGGGGGGTGGAGGTTTATTGAACAGGTCGAAAGGGGCCAAAAAGTAGGGTTGTCGAAAGGCCCGAACAAGTTGAGAAAGTCGAGAAGGTTGAGAAAGCCGAATGCAGTTGAGGGCCGCCTGATGCGGTTCCACACGGTTTGACGAAAAAAGCCCCTGCACCGGTCATTCCCTATGGAGAACGCCGGGGCAGGGGCTTTGCTGGCTTCAGCCGTTTTAGATGGGTTCAGCCCACATGTCGTATTCGTCGGCATCCACCACACGGCAACGCACTTTGTCGCCGGGCTTGAAACCATGGTCGCCATCGATGAACACGCTGCCGTCGATTTCCGGTGCATCGAAGAAGCTGCGGCCAACCGAGCCTTGTTCTTCAACTTCGTCGATCAGCACGTCGATTTCCTTGCCGATGCGCAATTGCAGGCGGGCAGCACTGATGGCCTGCTGGTGGGCCATGAAACGGTCCCAGCGCGACTGCTTGACGTCGTCCGGTACTTCTTCCAGGCCCAGGTCGTTGGCCGGGGCGCCTTCTACCGGCGAGTACTGGAAGCAGCCCACGCGGTCGAGCTGGGCTTCGGTCAGCCAGTCCAGCAGGTACTGGAAGTCTTCCTCGGTCTCGCCCGGGAAGCCGACGATGAAGGTGGAGCGGATCACCAGCTCAGGGCATTGCTCGCGCCAGTTCTTGATGCGTGCCAGGGTGCGGTCTTCGAAGGCAGGGCGCTTCATCGACTTGAGCACTTTCGGGCTGGCGTGCTGAAACGGGATGTCCAGGTACGGCAGGATCTTGCCGGCAGCCATCAGCGGGATCACGTCGTCAACGTTCGGGTAAGGGTACACATAGTGCAGGCGTACCCAGGCGCCCAGGCTGCTCAGCGCTTCGCACAGCTCGAGCATGCGGGTCTTGACCGGGCGGCCGTTCCAGAAGTCGGTCTTGTACTTGACGTCGACGCCGTAGGCGCTGGTGTCCTGGGAAATCACCAGGATCTCCTTGACCCCGGCCTTGACCAGGCGCTCGGCCTCACTCAGCACTTCACCCACCGGGCGGCTGACCAGCTTGCCGCGCATCGACGGGATGATGCAGAAGCTGCAGCTGTGGTTGCAGCCTTCGGAAATCTTCAGGTAGGCATAGTGGCGCGGGGTCAGCTTGACACCCTGTGGCGGCACCAGGTCGATCAGCGGGTTGTGGTCCTGACGCGGCGGCACCACTTCGTGCACCGCGTTGACTACCTGCTCGTACTGCTGTGGGCCGGTGACCGACAGCACGCTTGGATGCACGTCACGGATGTTGCCTTCCTCGACGCCCATGCAGCCGGTAACGATGACCTTGCCGTTTTCCTTGATCGCTTCGCCGATCACTTCCAGCGATTCGGCCTTGGCGCTGTCGATGAAGCCGCAGGTGTTGACCACCACCACGTCGGCGTCCTCGTAGGTGGGCACGACTTCATAGCCTTCCATGCGCAGCTGGGTCAGGATGCGTTCAGAGTCGACCAAGGCTTTTGGGCAACCCAGGCTTACGAAACCTACCTTGGGGGTGGCGGGCGTGGTGGACATGACTAACCTCGGTATTGAATGCAGGTCGCCCGGCCGGAATCGGGGGCGAACTTGACGGGCGCTTTTGGCGCCTCTGATCAAAAAGTGCGCAATTCTAGCGAGCGCAAGGGCGCTTGACCAGCAGAAATACGACGAACGCTGCGCTATGCTTCGCGCCGTTGCGCCGGGGTGCCTTCAAGGGCCTGGCGGCAAAGTGATTACCAAGGGCCGTGAGGGCCGTTTGCAGGAGTGGTCGATGGTTCAGGCAAGCAGTCACGCTGAGGACGGGCACGAGGGGAAGCAGGGGGCGTCGCGGTCGGTGGGCCTGCTCGTGGCGGCGGTCGGCGTGGTTTATGGCGATATCGGCACAAGTCCGTTGTATACCCTCAAGGAGGTCTTTACCGGCGGCTATGGGGTCTCGGTCAACCATGATGGCGTGCTGGGGATCCTGTCGCTGATCCTGTGGTCGCTGCTGTGGGTGGTGTCGTTCAAGTACGTGATGTTCATCTTGCGTGCTGATAACCAGGGTGAGGGCGGCACCATGGCGCTGACTGCACTGGCGCGGCGGGCCACGGCGGCCTACCCGCGGCTGCGCACGCTGATGGTGATCTGTGGCTTGATCGGCGCTTCGCTGTTCTATGGTGACAGTATGATCACCCCGGCGGTGTCGGTGCTGTCGGCGGTGGAGGGCGTAGGCCTGGCCTTCGACGGTATCGACCATTGGGTGGTGCCAATTTCGCTGGTGGTGCTGGTGGCACTGTTCCTGGTGCAGCGGCACGGCACCGAGAAGATCGGCAAGCTGTTTGGTCCGATCATGGTTACCTGGTTCGTGGCGCTGGGCGCGTTGGGTGTGCATGGCATCTCGCAGAGCCCGGAAGTGCTCAAGGCGTTCAACCCGGGCTGGGCAGTCAACTTCTTCGTGGTGCACCCAGGCATCGGCGTGGCCATTCTCGGCGCGGTCGTGCTGGCGCTGACCGGTGCCGAGGCGCTGTACGCCGACATGGGGCACTTTGGCCGCAAGCCGATTGCCCGGGCCTGGTTCCTCCTGGTGCTACCGGCGCTGCTGCTCAACTATTTTGGCCAGGGTGCACTGCTGCTGCAAAACCCGGAGGCCGCGCGCAACCCGTTCTACCTGCTGGCGCCGGACTGGGCGCTGCTGCCCTTGGTCGGGCTGGCCACCATGGCCACGGTTATCGCCTCGCAGGCGGTGATTTCCGGGGCCTTCTCCCTGACCCGTCAAGCCATCCAGCTGGGCTACATCCCACGTATGCACATTCAGCACACCTCAAGCGACGAGCAGGGGCAGATCTACATTGGTGCGGTGAACTGGACGCTGATGGTGGGCGTGGTGCTGTTGGTCATCGGCTTCGGGTCGTCGGGCGCTCTGGCGGCTGCCTATGGGGTTGCGGTCACCGGTACCATGCTGATGACCACCATTCTGGTATCCGCGGTGATGCTGCTGCTGTGGAAGTGGCCGCCGCTGCTCGCAGTGCCGATTCTGGTCGGCTTCCTGTTTGTCGACGGGCTGTTTTTCGCCGCCAACGTGCCGAAAATCGCCCAGGGTGGTGCCTTCCCGGTGTTGGCCGGCGGTGTGCTGTTCCTGCTGATGAGCACCTGGAAGCGCGGCAAGCAGATTCTGGTCGAGCGCATCGATGAAGGTGCGCTGCCATTGCCATTGTTCATCAGCAGCATCCGTATTCAGCCACCGCACCGGGTCGAGGGTACGGCAGTGTTTCTGACTGCACGCTCCGATGCCGTGCCGCATGCGCTGTTGCACAACATGTTGCACAACCAGGTGCTGCACAGCCAGGTGGTGCTGCTGACTGTGGTCAGCGAAGACCGGCCCCGGGTGCCGGAACATGAGCGTTTCGAGGTGGAAGCCTATGGCGACGGATTCTTCCGTGTGTTGCTGCACTTTGGGTTCATGGATGAGCCGGACGTGCCTGCGGCGTTGAAGCTGTGCCATCTGGAAGGCCTGGACTTCACGCCGATGCGCACCACCTACTTCCTTAGCCGCGAGACGGTGATCGCGTCACGGCTGGAGGGGATGTCGCGCTGGCGGGGCAACCTGTTCGCGTTCTTGCTGAAGAATGCCAACGGCAACCTGCGCTTCTTCAACCTGCCGTTGAACCGGGTGATCGAGCTGGGAACGCAGGTCGAGATCTGAGTGGTTCATACAGCACTGTCAGGGCCGCAGGGCGGCCCTGATGTTTGTCAATTCTGCTCAGTTACGCGGGACTTGCCCTGGCGAGTCTCGATCTCGCCAATCAACCGCTTGGCGAGTGCCGGGTAGTTCTCGTCGAAGTGGTGCCCGCCAGGCAGTTTCAGGCGCTCACCGACTGCTGTGTTTTCCGTGCAACCGCTCTCGTCTGTTTCCTCTACGCCATACACGCAGACGACCTTGGACGTTGGCAGCTTGGCCATTTCCGGCCCGGTTGGGGCTTCCTGGCCTTCCTTGCCCAGCCAACCCTCGACCTCGATCTCGAAGCTGCCACTGCGCGCGAAGGCTAACAGCATCACCGCGTCGATACGCTGCTGGTCCTCGACTGGCAGGCGGTTGTAGATCGCCGGCAGCACGTCGGCGCCGAACGAATAGCCGGTCAATACGAAGCGCTTGGTACCCCACTTCTGCCGGTAGTGATGCATCAGCTCGGAAAGGTCGGCGGCGCTTTGTACCGGGGTCTTGTGCTGCCAGTAGTAGCGTAGCGTGTCGATGCCCACCACCGGGTAACCCAGCTTGGCCATCTCCCCGGCCACGTCGCGGTCCAGGTCGCGCCAGCCGCCATCACCAGAGAGGAACAAGGTGACCGTGTCTGTCGTTTGCCCGGCCGGCACCTCGACCACCGGCATGGCCAGTGCGTTACCGTCGTGGCCGACCAAGGCTTGGGTCAGTTGCGCCTTGAGCACTTGTGGCAAGTGGATGTCGTAGTCGCTGATGCTGGTTTCGGCGTTGGCCTGGTCGCGCACGAAGGCGGCGCTGGCGTCATCCGGGTTGTCGTTCCAGGCGACGTTCCAGTGGCCATGGGCCGCCGACTTGGGCAGCGGTGCCCGGCAGCCAGGCTGTTCGAGGGTGAAGCCCACGGAAATGGCCCGCGCCTGGTCATCGTTCTGGCTTGCCAGCCAACGCCAGGCCTGAGCGGCACCGGGGCCGATACCGGCGACCAAGGTTGGTTTTTCCTGCAGTTGGGCCAGCGCCTGGTCCATGGCCTGTTGCTGCTTGCTGCAATCATTAGGGGGCAGAGTCACCTGCACCAGCTGGGCTTCACCGGCCTGGCTCAGGTCGAGCAGTTGCTTGCCCGTCAGTGCCTGGTCCTGTGGCACACCGATGGCCACCCGGACCTTGGGGGGCACGCCAGGGGTAACAAGGGTGATGCTGGTGTCATTGATGCTCATTTGTTCCAGGCGTGCCTCGGGGGCCGGGCGCGTCCACAGCCAGAAGGCCAGCGCGCCACCCAAGGCGGCCAGCAGCAGGGGAACCAGCAGGTACAGCCAAAAGCGTCGGGTCATCAGCGTTTCACCAATCCAGTCAGGCCGCCTGCAATCAGGGCGGCGGTGTCGGCCAGTGCCACCAGCGGGTCGAGCCCGGCTGGCACGGCCATGTAGCGGGGTTCCCAGTCCGGCTGGAACTTGTCCTTGAAGCGTCGAAGCCCCTGGAAGTTGTAAAGCTGTTCACCACGGCGGAACACCAGTGAACCCAAGCGCTGGGTCAAGGGGGCGCCACGCCTTGGTTGCAGACCGGACAGCGGTACCATGCCCAGGCTGAAACGCCCGTAGTCATGGCTTTTGTAGTGCAGGATCAAGCCGATCATCATGAACTCCATGGTCAGCTTTGGCGCTTCGGGGTGCGCACGCATCAGGTCGAGGCTGGCCAGCTCGTTTCCATGGGTCTCCAGCAAGTTGGCGAAAGCTACCGGGCGGCCCTGGAAGCGAATCAGGGCTATGCGGAAGTGCTGCAGGTAGTCCGGGCTGAAGCGTCCCAGCGAGAAGCCTTTCTCGCGCACGCTCTTGCCGCCGAGCCAGGCATCGGAAATTTCCTTCAGCTCAGCCAGCGGGGCGTGGCCGGGCTCATGGATCTCCAGGCTCAGGCCATCGCGTCCGCCGCGGTTCCAGGTGTAGCGCAGGTCTTTCATCTCCTTGCCTTTGGCTTCAAGGTCGAAGCGGCGCAAGTCGACCCGGGCTTCTTCACCCAGCTTCAATGCGGTCAGGCCGATGTCCATGTAGAACGGCAGGTTCTCCGCGCGCACCTGGTAGAACACTGGCCGTGCGTGGTGCAGGTCGCACAGGTCGCGGAACTGCCAGATCATTTCGGCGCGCTCCTGGGCTGGGCCTATCGGGTCGTACAGCGCCACCAGGCTGCGGCCGCGCCGGGCGTACATGAGGAACGCGTTATCACGCGGGTGGAACAGCAACGCCTTGTCGCCAGTCAGCGCCAAGCCACCGTCTGGCTGGTCGGAGGCCTGCAGGATACGGTTGGCGCGTTGCAGCTCTTCTTCATCGGGCAGGTGGATCACCGGCGGCGCTGTGCGCAGCAGCCACGTCAGAGCCACGGCAGCCAGCAGCAAGGCACTGCCCATGGCAGCGCGCAGGCCCCGTGGTGCGTCGGCATCCAGGGTGAACTGCCACCATAGCTGATGGCTGTAAGGGACATCCTGGTAAGCGAACAGCAGCAGCCACACCGATGCGCCTACTGCACAGGCGCTGGCCACCAGGAACACCGGCGAGAAGGGTAGCTCCAGCAGGCGGCTGGGGCGATAGAACGAGCGGCGGAACAGAGCGAGCAGGGCGGCGGTAAAGGTCAGCAGGCAAGCCTCTTCCCAGTCAAAACCCTTCAACAGCGACAGCAGGGCGCCGACCAGCAACAGCACGGTGGTCAGTAGCCAGGCGGCGGACAGGCGCCGACGCAGGCCTTGGGCCAGCAGCAGGCATAGCACACCGATCAGGCTGGCGCCGAAATGAGAGGCATCGATCAGCCGGTGTGGCACCAGGAAGCCCATGTGCTCCAGGCGCGTGTCTATCTCGGGCGTGGCACCGGAAAACAGCAGCACCATGCCGGACAGGAACACCAGAATAGACAGGACCGGTGCGGCCAGACCCGAAGCGGCCTTGATGGCCTGTTGTGCAAACAGCAGGCGCCGGGCTTCATTGGCCAGCAGCAACACGCAGGCCAGCAGCAGTGGCAATACCACATAAATCAGCCGGTACAGCAGCAAGGCAGCGGCCAGCGGTGCGGCACCGAGTTGGTCGGCAAAGGCCGCCAGCAGGATCGCTTCGAATACCCCGACGCCGCCCGGTACGTGGCTGAGCACGCCCGCAGCCAAGGCCAGCAGGTATACCAGTACGAATGCGCCGAAAGGAGGGGCTTCTGGCAGCAACAGGTAGAGCACGGTGGCAGCCGCCCCTACATCCAGCGCGGTAATGAGCAGTTGCAGGGCCGCCAGGCGCGCATTGGGCAGGCGAAGTGTGCGCCGGCCCAGTTGAACGAGCAGGTTATCGGACAACGGTTGCTCGGCCAGGCGTCGGCGGTACAAGCCAATGACCAGCAAGGCAGACAGCACCAGCACGGCGCTGGCGACAGCTGCCAGCAGGCCGGGCGCCAACCCGAGAGCTGTCGAGGCCGCCGGCAGGTTGCTCAATGTCGCCAGGGCGGCCAGGGGCGGCAGCGCGCAGCCCAGTGACAGGCTGGCAAACACAGTCATGCGTGCGACTTCGCCAGCACCCAGCCCCAGGCGTGCGTACAGGCGATAGCGAACCGAGCCGCCAGAGAGCATCGACAGGCCGATGGCGTTGCCGATGGCAAAGGCGCTGAAGCCGCCCAGTACCAAGCTGCGTGCTGGCAGCTTCACGCCGGCATAGCGGCTGGCCGACCACTCGTAGCCCAGCAGGATCACAAAGCCGACCCCCGTTGCCAGCAAGGCGCCCAGCAATGACTGGGTCGGCACGCTGAGCATGGCATCGTGCAAGGCATAGATGTCCAGTTCGTTCAGCAGGTGGCGGCAGGCAATCAAGGCCATCGTGAACAATAACAGGGTCACCATCAGGCTTATGGGCTGGCGGTAGCGGCTCAGGCGTTCGAGTAAGGGCAGACGCTGCACAGCACCGGGTAGTGCCGTAGCGAGTGGCACCGCAGGTTCGGGATTGTGCGAAGTCATGAGTTGCCCCGGGCATGCAGCGCGAGGTGAGGGAAAGGTGCGGCCAAGTGAAAGTCCCTTAGGAAAACGTATCCAATGGTACTCCGGCCTCAGGCGTTTGCAGCGGCTTGGCAGGGTTAAAGATAGTTCATCCAGGGCGCGACATCTCAAGCCTGCGGAGTGGCATGAGGGAAGGGAAAATCGAGGTGGCAAAAGTCAGGAGGGTAAAAAGCAACAAACCCCGCGCTGCTTACACAGGCGGGGTTTGTTCTGACGAATATGGTTGCGGGAGCCGGATTTGAACCGACGACCTTCGGGTTATGAGCCCGACGAGCTACCAGGCTGCTCCATCCCGCGTCAGTGGGGCGGATTCTACAGTGTGTAGGTTGTATGTCAAGCGCTAGGCTTTGATTTGTCGATGTTTTTTCGAAAACGCTAACCAACAGGCAAAGAAAAAGGCCACTGTGTTAACAGTGGCCTTTTCTTGAATCTGGTTGCGGGAGCCGGATTTGAACCGACGACCTTCGGGTTATGAGCCCGACGAGCTACCAGGCTGCTCCATCCCGCGTCAGTGGGGCGAATTCTACAGCGTACGGTTTATATGTCAAGCGCTAGGCATTGATTTCTCGAGCTTTTTCGAAAAAGCTTTTCTGCGGGCAAAGAAAAAGGCCACTGCGTTAACAGTGGCCTTTTCTCGAATCTGGTTGCGGGAGCCGGATTTGAACCGACGACCTTCGGGTTATGAGCCCGACGAGCTACCAGGCTGCTCCATCCCGCGCCTGTGAGATCGAATTCTACGGATTTGCGCTCCGATGTCAAGCAATTGTTTTGGAAAAACCTTTTTTGTTCAAACCCTTAGCGCTTGATAACAGTATCCAGCTCAGGCACGGCGGGGCTTTCAGGCCGATTATCGTGTAGTCAGGCCGGTGAGCTGTTTCAGAGCAGGGCGCATGCGATACTATCTGTATGAATTTACAGTGCTGACGGTCGTCCATGTCCTTGCGCAAGATCATTCACGTCGACTGCGATTGTTTTTACGCTGCGATCGAGATGCGTGACGACCCGCGCCTGGCCGGCCGGCCCATGGCGGTGGGGGGCTCGCCCGACCACCGCGGGGTAATCGCCACCTGCAACTATGAAGCGCGTGCCTATGGAGTGCGCTCGGCCATGTCGTCACGGCATGCGCTGAAGCTCTGCCCCGATCTGTTGATCGTCAAGCCGCGCTTCGAGGCCTACCGTGAGGCCTCACGGGAAATCCACACGATCTTTCGCGACTACACGGAGCTCATCGAGCCTTTGTCGCTGGACGAAGCCTATCTGGATGTAAGCGAAAGCCAGTGGTACTCGGGCAGCGCCACGCGCATCGCCGAGGACATTCGCCGGCGGGTTGCCCGTACCCTGCATATCACCGTGTCGGCTGGTGTGGCGCCTAACAAGTTTCTGGCCAAGATCGCCAGTGACTGGCGCAAACCCAATGGACTGTTCGTGATTACCCCTAATGAAGTGGAAGCGTTCGTTGCCGCCTTGCCAGTGGCCAGGTTGCATGGGGTGGGCAAGGTGACGGCCGACAAACTGACGCGGCTGGGCATCGAAACCTGCCTGCATTTGCGTGAGTGGTCACGGCTGGCGTTGGTGCGCGAGTTCGGCAGTTTTGGCGAGCGGTTGTGGGGGCTGGCGCGGGGGATCGATGAGCGTGCGGTGCATAACGACAGCCGACGCCAGTCGGTGAGTGTGGAAAACACCTACGACGCCGACCTGCCAGACCTGGCCACTTGCCTGGCGCGGCTGCCAGAGCTGCTGGACAGTCTGAACGAACGCATCGCCCGCATGGACAGCAGCTACCGGCCAGACAAACCATTCGTCAAGGTCAAGTTCCATGACTTCAGCCAAACCACCATGGAGCAGGCGGGCGCGGGCCGGGACCTGGAGAGTTATCGGCAGTTGCTGGGGCAGGCGTTCGCCCGTGGTGGCAAGCCAGTACGCTTGCTAGGGGTAGGGGTGCGATTGCGTGACTTGCGGGGAGGGCATGAACAGCTAGAGCTGTTCCCGCCTAATAAATGAAAGGGGCTGCAACGCAGCCCCTTCTGTTAATGCACGCCCGGATCGGCCACCAACCGGCCAGTGGCTTTGGTCAGCGACTGCAAGAACTCCTGCTGCAGCTCCGGATCGTTGCGGGTCAGCTCGATCAGGCTCTGTTCCATTTCACTGGCTTCCTCTTCAAGGCCCAGCTCGGACAAGCGCTTGACCCGGTGCACCCACTGGCCGACTTCATCATCTTCGAGGTCATCGAAGATCAGTTCATGGGCCTCAAGCAGCTTGTTGCGCAGGGTGGCGCTGACCAGCAGGCTGGCATCGCCTCGTACCGCATTGTCCTCGTCATGTACCTGCAGGTGCAAAGTACCGACGTGGTTGAGGTTCTGCTCGGAGAACGGGCTGTCGAGCAGGTTCAGGCGCAGCACGCCGTTACGGTCGGTGGTCAGCTCGTGGGTCATCTTGCCGGCCTTGACCTCCACCAGGCGCTCGCTCCAGGGCAGGCTGGTGAATTCCTCGCGCTTGCCTTTTTGCACTTCGCTGATCCCGGCCAGGTTCTGCTGGGCGCGACCGTTGGATGGCACGTTCATGAACGGGTTGAGCCCATCCACGCCATAACTGAGCCAGTCGTGCGTGATGCTTTGCGGCAGGTTGCCCAGGGCGAAGACGTTGACCACATTGGCGCCGACGCCCGCCACCACGGCCACTGCACCCAGCGGGATCTCGTAGATCTCCCGCCAGGGCTGGTAAGGCGTGTAGCGGTCATAGCGACGGGTCACTTCGAATTCGGTGACTTCGAAGCGCTTTTGCTCGTGCACGCGCACACGTCGCTGCGGAAGCTCCATCACCTTCGGCTCGCCGACATCGATCTGCAGGGTGTGCTCGAGCAGTTTGCGCTCGACGCGCTCCTCATGGTCGCTGCGCTGGGACATCTGGTTGGCGCAGCCGCTGACGAGCAGGGTGCCGCACAGTGCGGCACCCCCCAGGGTAAAGGTACTTCGCTTGAACATGATCACTCGTGCATTGGTTGTCAGCGGCGAACGCGGGCCTGCAGGAAGGTCAGCACTTCATTGAGCGGCAACGTCTGGGCGTCCTGCTCGGTGCGGTGCTTGTACTCCAGGTTGCCTTCGGCCAGGCCGCGATCGCTGACGACGATGCGGTGTGGGATGCCGATCAGCTCCATGTCGGCAAACTTGATGCCTGGGCTGGTCTTCTTGTCGCGGTCGTCCAGCAGCACTTCATAGCCGGCGGCAGTCAGTTCGGCATACAGCTTGTCGGTTGCGTCGCGGACCACGTCGGTTTCGTAGCGCAGCGGTACCAGGGCAATCTGGAACGGAGCCAGGGCGTCGTTCCAGATGATGCCTTTGTCGTCATAGCTCTGCTCGATGGCAGCAGCAACCACGCGGGACACGCCAATGCCATAGCAACCCATCGACAGTACGACCGGCTTGCCGTTCTCGCCCAGCACCTGGCACTTCAGTGCCTCGCTGTACTTGGTGCCCAGCTGGAAGATGTGGCCCACTTCGATGCCGCGTTTGATAACCAGAGTGCCTTGGCCGTCCGGGCTTGGGTCGCCCTCGACCACGTTACGCAGGTCGGCGACTTGTGGAACCGGCAGATCGCGCTCCCAGTTGACGCCGAAGTAGTGCTTGTCGTCGATGTTGGCGCCAATGCCGAAGTCGCTCATCAGGGCAACCGAGCGGTCGATGATGATTTCCAGTGGCAGGTTGAGCGGGCCGAGCGAGCCGGCACCGGCGCCAATGGCATCGCGCAGCTCGGCTTCGGTGGCCATGACCAGCGGGTCGGCAACCTGTTCCAGCTTGGTGGCCTTGATTTCGTTCAGTTCGTGGTCGCCACGGACGATCAGGGCAATCAGCTTGCCCTCTTCGGCGCCGCGCACGATCAGGGTCTTGACGGTCTTTTCGATCGGCAGGCCGTGGTTCTCCACCAGCTGGGCGATGGTCTTGGCGTTCGGGGTATCGACCAGGCGCAGCTCCTCGGTAGGTGCTGGACGCACGGTTTCACGCGGGATGGCCTCGGCTTTCTCGATGTTGGCGGCATAGTCGGAACTATCGCTGAAGATCACGTCATCTTCGCCGGACTCGGCCAGTACGTGGAACTCGTGCGAGTAGCTGCCACCGATCGAGCCGGTGTCGGCCTGCACAGGGCGGAAGTCCAGGCCCAGGCGGGTGAACACATTGCTGTACGCCTGGTGCATGCGATCGTAGGTTTCCTGCAGGGAAGCCTGGTCGGCATGGAACGAGTAGGCGTCCTTCATGATGAACTCGCGGCCACGCATCAGGCCGAAGCGCGGGCGGATCTCGTCACGGAACTTGGTCTGGATCTGGTACATGTTGAGCGGCAGCTGTTTATAGCTGGACAGCTCGTTACGGGCCAGGTCGGTGATCACTTCTTCGTGGGTTGGGCCGACGCAGAAATCGCGCTGGTGGCGGTCTTTCACGCGCAGCAGCTCAGGGCCGTATTGCTCCCAGCGACCGGATTCCTGCCACAGTTCGGCGGGCTGGATGCTCGGCATCAGCACTTCCAGGGCGCCGGCGGCGTTCATTTCCTCACGCACCACGGCTTCGACCTTGCGCATTACCCGCAAGCCCATCGGCAGCCAGGTGTACAGGCCGGAGGCCAGTTTGCGGATCATGCCGGCACGCAGCATGAGCTGATGGCTGATGACCACTGCGTCGGCAGGGGTTTCTTTCTGGGTGGCGAGCAAATATTGACTGGTGCGCATGGTTAGCCGTGTCGATTGCCTAAGACGTTGAAATAGCCCCGCATTGTACGGGGGGGAAACGAAGGCGTACAGGATGCCCCAGGGCGTGACACTTGTCAGCCAAGAAAAAGCCCGGCGTGATTGCCGGGCTTTTTCAGGTGCGGGGCACTGCAAGCCAGGCTTACAGGATGCTCAGCGGGTACTCCACGATCAGGCGCAGTTCGTCGATCGACGAGGAGCCGTAGTACACACCGTCGCTGGAGCGGTAGGTGGCCTGACGCACGCGGAAGCTCAGGTCCTTGGCCGGGCCGCTCTGCATCACGTACTTGACGTCGATGTCGCGTTCCCATTCCTTGCCGCTGTCGGTGGTGCGGGTGGTGGCACCGGAACCGCGAACGTAACGGGTCATGAAGGTCAGGCCAGGTACACCGAATTCGGCGAAGTTCAGGTCGTAGCGCGCTTGCCAGGATTTTTCGTCTTCGGCGTTGAAGTCGGAACGGGCAACGGAGTTGGCCAGGAAGACGGTACCGCCACCGTCCACGCCGTACGCGTAATCACCGTCGCCGCTGACTTTCTGGTAGGCCAGGGTGAAGGTGTGGGCGCCAATGTTGTAGGCGCCCGACAGGCTGGCTGCGATGTTGTCCAGCTCATTGGTGCCGTCGGACTTGCTGACGTAGGCGCCGGTCAGGTTGTTGCCAATCGACTTGGTGTCATAGATGTTGAAGTCGAACACCAGGCCTTGCTTGTCGCTGATCGGCAGCGCCCAGTTGATGTTGCCGTACCACTTGCGGAAGTGATCTTCGACACGCGAGTAGTAGACGCTGGTGCTGAGGCTGTCGGTAATGGCGTAGGTGCCACCAAAGACGTTGGCTTCAGTCAGGTTCAGGCTGTCGTGATAGGTCTGAGCCTGGGCGTTGAGCGCGGTGAAGTGACCGGCATGCAGGGTCAGGCCATCGATTTCGTTGCTGGTGATCAGGCCGCCTTCAGCCACTTCCGGCAGCAGTCGGCTGTCGTCGGTAGCCAGTACTGGCAGGGCGGTGAACTGGTCGCCGAACTTGAGCACGGTATTGGAAATGCGCATTTTCACTGCGCCGCCGCCTTCGGAGTAGTCGTCTTGCGAACGGCCGTCGGCACCTGTCGGGAACAGGCCGGTGCCGGCGCGGCCTTTACCGCTGTCCAGCTTGAGGCCCAGCATGCCGATGGCGTCGATACCGAAGCCTACGGTGCCTTGGGTGAAGCCCGATTCGAAGGTGCCGAGGAAGCCAAGGCCGGTTTCTTCAACGCGGCTCTGGGAGCCAGGCGCGTTGTTACGGAAGTCACGGCTGAAATACAGCATGCGGGTCTTGACGTTCAGCTTGCTGTCTTCGATGAAACCTTTGGACTCGTCCTGTGCCGAGGCCATTGCCAACTGCGAGGTCCCTGCCGCAACGGCCAGGGCGATCATGCTCCACTTCATCACGCGCATCGTGATTTGCTCCTTTGGTTTTTAGGAAGAGTACCGCTGCGTCCAAGTCTTTTAGTTATATGGGGCAGCTCTTTCTTGTTATGTCGGCGAAAATGTATAGCACGCAGACTGTTGTTGGCGATATGGCTATAAGCACTCTTTGCGGAACTTTTTCACCGTGTCGCTTTTAAGTATTTCCATGTCGCAAATCACGCCCCGGTTCAGGGGCCGTATAACCTCAGCGCTGTTCCTGTCACCGTAACGAATCTGTAACTGCCGACTCCGGTTGAGGAAACTCCCTGGTAACCCATGTCGCTGTTGTTATTTGTCGCGTACACCTGCTACTGCAGATGTCGTGCCGACTTGGCGTGAAGGGAATGCAACAAGCGTGCTCAAAATTCGCAACAGTTCATGAAATTTTCACAAAACCTGCTACCGAGGGTCGGAAAGTCCCGTAAATGCGGGACGAAGGCTGTTCGTGTGACTTTTGCGATCGAGAATCATTAGAACTTAAAAAGCTGCCTTTAGAGTCAAGGTGTTACCGTAACTTGTTCATCCGGCGTCGTTTGTGGGGTGGCGGGTGTGGGGAGGGCGGGCAGGCGGCCTCATTTTGGTGCGAAAAGTAGCGCTGTGTTACCGGGAGTGTGCAAGGTATCCTTGCTGGCCTGTTTTCCGCCTGACGCGGGATGGTATTACCTGAAGGAGATATGCCGTGTTCGTCCTCGATTCGCGTTTGCAGCAGGATTCGCTGGTGCTGGGGGAGTTTCCGCTTTGCCAGCTGCTGCTGAGCAAGGATGCCAATTACCCATGGTTCATTCTGGTGCCCAAGCGCGCTGGTATCAGTGAGCTTTTCGAGCTGGATGCGGCAGAGCAACAGCAGTTGTGGCAGGAAACCACCCTGTTGGCAGAAGCGCTGAAGGCCAGCTACGCAGCCGACAAGATGAACGTGGCTACCTTGGGCAACGTGGTCAGCCAGTTGCACATGCATGTGATCGTGCGCCAGCGCGACGACGCTGCGTGGCCGGCTCCGGTATGGGGCAAGTGTGCACCTGTAAGCTACACCGATGATCAACTGCAAGCTGTTCGCCAGCGCCTGCGCGGGCTGCAACTTGCTGGTTACCAAGAGGCCTGAGATGACACTGGAAATGCGTATGGTCGAACTGGAAACCCGTCAGGCGTTTCAGGATGACGCTATCCAGGCGCTGAATGACGTGGTGGTGGAGCAAGCGCGGGTGATCGAGCGTCTGCAATTGCAGATGGCCGAGCTGATCAAGCGTCATGAAGAGATGGTTGGTCAGTATGGCAGTGAAGGGGAAGAGGCGCCGCCTCCCCATTATTGAGTGCTTCCAGGCTGCTATCGCCGGCAAACCAGCCACCACAGGTATGATGCTGCCCTCAGGAGCAGCGCGGACCTTATGGAGCCTGGCTTGCCGTTGATAACGTCAGCCGGTCAGCCGGTCAGCCGTTGGTCAGCGGCGGGTTACCGCAACCACGTCTTCGGCCTGCAGGCCCTTGTCGCGGTGCATCACCGAAAACTCCACGCGCTGGCCTTCGACCAGGATGCGGTGGCCCTCACCGCGGATGGCCCGAAAGTGCACGAAGATGTCATCACCCGAGTCGCGGGAAATGAAACCAAAGCCTTTCGATGTGTTGAACCATTTGACGGTGCCGGTATCACGGTTGCCGGCGTCCTGTGTCGCGTGTTGACTGCTGCGCGCCTTGCGCGGGCTGCGAGCAAAGCCCACGGCCAGATGCATGGCCACGGCCAGCGCCGCACAGACCAGGGCTGCCAGGTTGCCCATTTCCGGGCGGGCCAGGAGTGTCAGGGTCTGTAGCACGACGGCGACCACCAGCAGGGCGCAGGCCAGGTGCTGCAGTTGTTGCCGCGCGCCGCGATGATACAGTGGCACCACCGGCGCCAGCACCAGGTTGAGCAGGCCGAGCAGTGCCAGGTAGACCGCTTCGGGTTGTTGCAGGAAGGGTATCGCATCGGTTTTCAGGCTGGGTATGAGCGATAGCAGCAAAGCTGCCACGCCCGTCACCAGATGGACGATCTTGAACATGGGGTTGGCTCACTGTTGATAAGGCCGATCACAGGAAGAGCTGGCAGCACGGTGCGCATGAGGTATAGGGCGCGAACACGTTGCAGGCCAGCCTATGCACCCGGCAATGACAGTCCGCACGGGTGGCACAGTGCCTATTTAACAGTAAAGCCGCAGCCTACTCAAACCGCAGGCCGCCCAGCGGGCGATGTGTTGCGCCATGTCACATGCTGCATGCGCCAAGTGTTGCTACAGTGGTCGGAGTCCGCTTGAGTCTCAAGCCTTATGGAAAGGGGAGCTTCATGGCAATCGATATCGGTATCAGTGAAGAAGATCGCAAGTCCATCGTCGATGGGTTGTCCCGCCTGTTGTCGGATACCTACGTGCTGTATCTGAAAACCCATAACTTTCACTGGAACGTCACCGGCCCGTCGTTCCGCACCCTGCACCTGATGTTCGAAGAGCAGTACAACGAACTGGCGCTGGCAGTCGATTCGATCGCCGAGCGCATCCGTGCCCTGGGCTTCCCGGCACCGGGTTCGTATGCATTCTATGCACGGCACTCGTCGATCAAGGAGGAGGAAGGTGTCCCCCCGGCAGACGAGATGATCCGCCAGTTGGTTCAGGGGCAGGAGGCCGTGGTGCGCACTGCGCGCAGCATTTTCCCTGTGGTGGACAAGGTCAGTGACGAGCCGACCGCAGATCTGCTGACGCAGCGTATGCAGGTGCACGAGAAAACTGCCTGGATGCTGCGGGTACTGCTCGACGGCAACTGAGGCTTATCGAGCAAACAGCCCCGGTCGGTATGTCCGGCCGGGTTTCTCATGTTGTGCAGGAAGACTTTGCCGCTGCTTTAAGCTCGCCCGTCAGCGCTTCATAGGCCACCTGGTACCTGTGACGAGGAGGTGTGGCGCATGATGCAAGCGAGCAAGCGTATGGTTGGCCAAGGCAGTTGGCCAGGAAAACAGTGCATTGACCCGTTCAAGGCGGACTTCGACATGTTGCAGACGCAGCCGGTGTCACGTTCCGTGCGGCTCAACGGCTTTTCTACCTGTCTGCGCCTGGAGGCTGTCTACTGGGATATCCTGGAACGCATCGCCGCCGCCAACCGTTGTTCGGTCAGTGCCGTGTTGTCCTACGTGGACCGTGAAGTGCACCTGCGCCAGGGCGGTGTGCGCAACTTCAGCGGGCTGATCCGGGTAATCTGCGTGGCGTGGCTGCAGGACTCGCCAAGTGCGCGCTGATCGCCTGGCGGGCTGCGCAGTGCTTGCTAACCATATATAATCCCGCTTTTTGCTGCCCCGGCAGCCAGCGTTATGGTTGACGAGAGACACCCATGCCCCTTTATGACTATCAATGTGCGTCCTGCGAGCACCGCATGGAAGTGCTGCAGAAGATCAGCGCCGCGCCGCTGATCGATTGTCCGGCCTGTCAGGCACCGGCACTGAAAAAGCTGCTGTCGGTGCCAGGCTTTCGCCTGAGCGGTAACGGTTGGTACGAAACCGACTTCAAGACCGGGGCGAAAAAGAATCTGGCAGGCGGCGACAAGGCCGACTGAGTTGAATGCTGTGACCGGGTCTTGCAGTATTAGCCCTCCGGGCGGCCAAGGCCTCCACCGAATACACGAATCACGAGAAGCGAAACCACCATCATGATGCGCAGCCATTATTGCGGCCAACTGAACGAGAGCCTGGACGGCCAGGAAGTCACCCTTTGCGGCTGGGTCCATCGTCGCCGCGACCACGGCGGGGTGATCTTCCTCGACATCCGTGACCGCGAAGGCATGGCCCAGGTCGTGTTCGACCCGGATCGCGCCGAAACCTTCGCCGCCGCAGACCGCGTGCGCAGCGAATATGTCGTACAGATCACCGGCAAGGTCCGCAAGCGCCCTGAAGGTGCGGTGAATGCCAACATGGCCTCCGGTGCCATCGAGATCCTCGGCTACCAGCTGACTGTGCTCAACGAGGCGGAAACCCCGCCGTTCCCGCTGAACGAGTACTCCGACGTCGGCGAGGAAACCCGCCTGCGCTACCGCTTCATCGACCTGCGTCGCCCGGAAATGGCTGAAAAGCTGCGCCTGCGTTCGCGCATCACCAGCAGCATCCGTCGCTTCATGGACGACAACGGCTTCCTCGATGTCGAAACGCCGATCCTCACCCGTGCCACTCCGGAAGGCGCGCGCGACTACCTGGTGCCAAGCCGTACCCATGCCGGTAGCTTCTTCGCCCTGCCGCAGTCGCCCCAGCTGTTCAAGCAGTTGCTGATGGTCGCCGGCTTCGACCGCTACTACCAGATCGCCAAGTGCTTCCGTGACGAAGACCTGCGTGCCGATCGCCAGCCGGAATTCACCCAGATCGACATCGAGACCAGTTTCCTCGATGAAAGCGAGATCATGGGCCTGACCGAAAGCATGATCCGCAAGCTGTTCAAGGAAGTGCTCGACCTGGAATTCGGTGAGTTCCCGCACATGACCTTCGAAGAGGCCATGCGCCGCTACGGCTCCGACAAGCCAGACCTGCGTATTCCGCTGGAACTGGTCGACGTTGCCGACCAGTTGAAGGATGTCGACTTCAAAGTGTTCGCCGGCCCGGCCAACGATCCGAAGTGCCGCGTTACTGCCCTGCGTCTGCCAGGCGGCGCCAGCATGCCGCGCAGCAAAATCGACGAGTACACCAAGTTCGTCGGTATCTACGGTGCCAAGGGTCTGGCCTACATCAAGGTCAACGAGCGCGCCAAGGGCGTCGAAGGCCTGCAGTCGCCGATCGTCAAGAACATCCCTGAGGCCAACCTCAACAACATCCTCGATCGCGTTGGCGCCGTAGACGGTGACATCGTGTTCTTCGGTGCCGACAAGTTCAAGGTGGTCAGCGAAGCCCTGGGCGCGCTGCGTATTCGCCTGGGTCACGACTTCGAGCTGCTGACCTGCGAGTGGGCGCCGATGTGGGTCGTCGACTTCCCGATGTTCGAAGAGAACGAAGACGGCAGCTTCACTGCTCTGCACCACCCGTTCACCGCGCCGAAGTGCACCCCGGAAGAGCTCGAGGCCAGCCCGGCCACCGCCCTGTCCCGTGCCTACGACATGGTTCTGAATGGTACCGAGCTGGGTGGCGGTTCGATCCGTATCCACCGTAAAGAGATGCAACAGGCGGTATTCCGCCTGTTGGGTATCGGGGCAGAAGAGCAGGAAGAGAAGTTTGGCTTCCTGCTCGACGCTCTGAAGTTCGGGGCGCCGCCTCACGGTGGCCTGGCGTTCGGTCTGGACCGTCTGGTCATGCTGATGACCGGCGCCCAGTCGATCCGTGAAGTGATCGCGTTCCCGAAAACCCAGAGCGCCGCATGCGTCATGACCCAGGCCCCCGGCCTGGTCGACGCCAAGGCCCTGCGCGAACTGCACATCCGACTGCGCGAACAGACCAAGGTCGAGTAAGCAGTCCCCGGGCGCATCCACATGGATGCGCCTTTGCGTTTCGACGCAGGTATTTTCCCGTCCCGCCCCGTCATGGGGCGGGGCTGTTTGTGATTCAAAGGATTCGGAGTCGTTATGGCTGGTCATTCCAAGTGGGCGAACATCAAGCACCGCAAAGAGCGCCAGGATGCCAAAAGAGGCAAGGTCTTCACCAAGTGGATCCGTGAACTGACGGTCGCTGCCAAGCAGGGTGGCCCTGATCCGGCATCCAACCCGCGCCTGCGCCTGGCGTTGGACAAGGCCCTGGGCGCCAACATGAGCCGCGACATCATCGATCGCGCCGTGGCCCGTGGTGCCGGCACCAACGAAAGCGACAACGTCGAAGAGCTCAGCTACGAGGGTTACGGCCCGGGTGGCGTGGCGATCATGGTCGAAGCCATGACCGACAACCGCAACCGTACCGCTGCCGCCGTGCGTCATGCCTTCACCAAGTGTGGCGGCAACCTGGGTACTGACGGCTCGGTGGCTTACCTGTTCGAGCGCAAAGGCCAGATCAGCTTTGCCCCGGGCGTGGAAGAGGACGCGTTGATGGAAGCGGCTATGGAGGCCGATGCCGACGACGTGGTGGCCAACGACGATGGCTCGTTCGACGTATTCACTTCGTTCAACAGCTTCTATGCCGTGCGTAACGCCCTGGAAGAGGCTGGCTTCAAGGCCGCTGACGCGGAAATCGTCATGCAGCCGACCACCAGCGCCGAGCTCGACCAGGACGGTGCCGAAAAGGTGCTCAAGTTGATCGACATGCTCGAAGACCTGGACGACGTGCAGAACGTCTATTCCAATGCCCAGATTTCCGACGAGATCATGGAAAACCTCGGCTAAGGTGATTTGGCATTTTGTGCCAACGCTGAGCGTTTGATAGCGCCTGTGCCGGCCCTTTCGCGGGTAAACCCGCTCCTACAGGTATTAAGCCCATTTCAAATGTGGTGCAGTACCTGTAGGAGCGGGTTTACCCGCGAAAGGGCCGGCGCAGTTTGTAGAGATGCATCATTTTTTCGACGGGCTTTATGACTCTGATTCTAGGTATCGACCCTGGCTCGCGCATCACCGGCTATGGCGTGGTACGCCAGACCGCCCGTGGTTGCGAGTACGTGGCGTCGGGCTGCATCCGCACCGGCAGCGGTGAGCTGCACGAGCGGCTGCAGATTGTTTTTCGTGGTGTCAGTGAAATCATTGCCCAGCACGGCCCGGTGACCATGGGCATCGAACGGGTGTTCATGGCCCGCAACGCCGATTCGGCGCTCAAGCTTGGCCAGGCGCGGGGCGCGGCTATCGTCGCCGCCGCCGAGGCTGGCCTGGAAATCGCCGAGTACAGCGCCACCCAGGTCAAGCAGGCCGTGGCCGGCACAGGTGGTGCCAACAAGGAGCAGGTGATGATGATGGTCATGCACCTGCTGAAATTGACGCAAAAGCCGCAGATTGACGCTTCCGATGCCTTGGCCATCGCGCTGTGCCACGCACACACCCGCTCCAGTCTGGTGCCGCATGGCTTGACCACCGCGCGGCGACGCGGCGGGCGCTTGCGTCTGTAAGCGCTTCATGCGCTGATACACATTTTGTTCGGGTGATACGTTCACCTGCTGCATTTGCTGATAGGGTTGAGCGGTCTTTGACCGGCTCCCCGAGAGGAAGGATCGGAACGTGATTGGACGTTTGCGCGGCACCCTGGCGGAAAAACAACCGCCTCACCTGATTATCGACGTCAACGGCGTGGGTTACGAACTGGAAGTCCCCATGACCACGCTGTACCGTCTGCCCAAAGTGGGGGAACCCGTCACGGTGCATACCCATCTGGTCGTGCGCGAAGATGCCCACTTGCTCTACGGCTTTGCCGAAAAACGCGAGCGCGAGTTGTTCCGCGAGCTGATCCGCCTGAACGGCGTAGGGCCGAAGCTGGCCCTGGCGCTGATGTCCGGGCTGGAAGTGGATGAGCTGGTGCGCTGCGTGCAGGCCCAGGACACCTCAGCCCTGGTGCGCGTGCCAGGCGTCGGCAAGAAAACCGCCGAGCGCTTGCTGGTCGAGCTCAAGGACCGTTTCAAAGCCTGGGAAACCTCGCCGGCCATGTTCACCCTGGTCTCCGATGGGCCTTTACCGGTCGCCAGCGAGTCCAGTGCCGAGGCCGATGCAGTCAGTGCTCTGGTCTCGCTGGGCTACAAGCCGCAGGAAGCCAGCAAGGCCATCGCCGCGATCAAGGACAAGGCCGGCCTGAGCAGTGAAGAGCTGATCCGCCGCAGCCTGAAAGGGATGATTACCAAGTGATCGAAGCCGACCGCCTGATTGCCGCCAGTGGCCGCGACCGCGAAGAAGTCCAGGACCGTGCGATTCGCCCGCTGAGCCTGGACGAGTACATCGGTCAGCCAGTGGTGCGAGAGCAGATGGCGCTGTTCATCCAGGCTGCCCGCGGCCGCGGCGAGTCGCTTGACCACACGCTGATCTTCGGCCCTCCCGGCCTGGGCAAGACCACCCTGGCCAACATCATCGCCCATGAAATGGGGGTGTCGGTGAAGAGCACTTCAGGGCCGATTCTCGAGCGCCCTGGGGACCTGGCAGCCATGCTGACCAACCTCGAGCCGCACGACGTGCTGTTCATCGATGAAATCCACCGGCTGTCGCCTGTTGTCGAAGAGGTGCTGTACCCGGCCATGGAGGACTTCCAGCTCGACATCATGATCGGCGAAGGCCCGGCCGCCCGTTCCATCAAGCTTGATCTGCCACCTTTCACCCTGGTGGGGGCTACTACCCGTGCCGGCATGCTGACCAACCCGCTGCGTGACCGCTTCGGTATCGTCCAGCGCCTGGAGTTCTACAACGACAAGGATCTGAGTACCATCGTCAGCCGCTCGGCCAACATCCTTGGCCTGGCCATCGAGGACCAGGGCGCCTACGAGATTGCCCGCCGTGCCCGTGGCACGCCGCGCATCGCCAACCGGCTGCTGCGCCGCGTGCGTGACTACGCCGAGGTGCGCGGCAAGGGCCAGATCACCAAGGCCGTGGCTGACATGGCGCTGAACCTGTTGGACGTCGACGAGCGTGGCTTCGACCATTCGGACCGTCGCCTGCTGCTGACCATGATCGAGAAGTTCGATGGCGGCCCGGTGGGTGTGGACAACCTGGCTGCGGCCATCAGTGAAGAGCGTCATACCATCGAGGATGTGCTTGAGCCGTACCTCATCCAGCAGGGCTACATCATGCGCACACCGCGCGGCCGCGTGGTCACCCGGCATGCCTACCTGCACTTTGGGCTGAATATCCCCGGGCGCTTGGGGGAGGGGGGCGATTTTTCCGAGCCAGGCGATGAATGACAGATCAAAAGCGACTTTTTGTGGTCCTACCGCTGGCATGCCTTTGGTGCGCTGGCAATAAGACATTAATGAAGAAAAACAGTTGCCATAGCGGATTGGCAAGCTGAGGAGTAAGCACTAGAGTATGCGCGCGCAAAATCAGCTCGAACCGTTCGCACATCGGTGTCGCGTCTATTACGAAGATACCGATGCGGGCGGCGTGGTGTATTACGTCAACTACCTGAAATTCATGGAGCGCGCGCGCACCGAACGCCTGCGGCACCTGGGCTTTTCCCAGTCGCAGCTGGCTGAAGACAACCTGCTGTTCGTGGTCCACTCCAGCGAAGCGCGCTATCACGCGCCGGCGCGGCTTGATGACGAATTGCGGGTGACCGCGCAAGTACTTGAACTCAATCGCGCCAGCCTGCGTTTCGTACAGCAGGTGTGGCGGGAAAAGGATGAAACGCTGCTTTGCGAAGGGCAGTTCCTGGTGGCCGCCGTGCGCGCCGACACTTTCAAACCCCGAGCCATACCCCCCCAGCTGCGCGACGCCTTTGCGGCGGACGGCTCGGGTAATCAATCGAATGCAGGAGAATAAGCGTGGAAGCTAACGTCGTCGACCATACCTCCATGTGGAGTCTGGTCAGCAATGCCAGCGTGGTGGTACAGCTGGTAATGCTGACCCTGGTGGCCGCCTCGGTCACCTCATGGATCATGATCTTCCAGCGCAGCACCATGCTGCGCGCCGGTCGTCGTGCGCTGGATGCCTTCGAAGAGCGCTTCTGGTCGGGCATCGACCTGTCCAAGCTGTACCGCCAGGCAGGCAGCAACCCAGACCCGGACTCCGGCGTGGAGCAGGTGTTCCGTGCCGGTTTCAAAGAGTTCTCGCGCCTGCGCCAGCAGCCGGGTGTTGACCCGGATGCCGTCATGGAAGGTGTTGGCCGTGCCATGCGTGTGGCCATCTCGCGGGAGGAAGAAAAACTCGAGCAAAGCTTGCCGTTTCTGGCCACCGTTGGTTCGACCAGCCCGTACATCGGCCTGTTCGGCACTGTGTGGGGCATCATGAACTCCTTCCGTGGCCTGGCCAGCGCCCAGCAGGCCACCCTGGCCACCGTTGCTCCGGGCATCGCCGAAGCGCTGATCGCTACCGCCATCGGCCTGTTCGCGGCAATCCCGGCTGTCATTGCCTACAACCGTTTCGCCGCGCGCAGTGAAGTGCTGATCGGCCGTTACTACACCTTCGCCGACGAGTTCCAGGCGATCCTGCACCGCAAAGTGCACACCAGCGAAGAGTAATCAGGTAGAAGCCCATGGCCCGAGTTCGCCACAAACGCAAGCCCGTCGCCGAGATGAACGTGGTGCCCTACATCGACGTGATGCTGGTGCTGCTGGTCATCTTCATGGTGACGGCGCCCATGCTCAACCAGGGCGTGAAGGTCGACCTGCCCAAGGTTTCCAGCGAAGCCTTGCCGCAGGACAACAACGTTCAGATCCTCACCATCTCCATCAAGGCCGATAAAACCTATTACTGGAACCTCGGCAGTGAAGTCGATACCGACAAGCAGATGGACAAGGCCATGACCTTGCCGGCCATGACCGACGCCGTCACCAAGATCATTGCTGCCGGCCGTGACCAGGGCAAGCAGACCCAGGTGTTCATTCGTGGCGACAAGGCTGTCGACTATGGCGCGGTCATGGGTGCCATGGGCGGGTTGCAGAAGGCCGGTGTCGGTAACGTTGGCCTGATTACCGAGGCGCCCTGATGCAACAGCGAGAGCCATCCGCCTCGGAAAGCTACTTCTGGCCCAGTGTCTGGGCCATCGGCCTGCATGTGCTGGTGTTCGCCCTGCTGTTCGTCAGTTTTGCCATGACGCCTGAGCTGCCGCCATCCAAGCCGATTGTTCAGGCTACCCTGTATCAGCTCAAGTCCAAGAGCCAGGCGACCACCCAGACCAATCAGAAAATTGCCGGGGAGGCGAAGAAAACCGCTTCGCGCCAGACCGAAGTCGAGCAATTGGAACAGAAGAAGGTCGAGCAAGAGGCCGTGAAGGCCGCGGAACAAAAGAAGGCCGACGCTGCTCAAAAGGCCGAAGAGGCTCGCGAGGCGGCTGAAGCGAAAAAAGCCGAGGCCGCTGAAGCTGCCAAGGCTGCCGAGGCGAAGAAAGCCGCCGAAGCCAAGAAGGCCGATGAGGCGAAGAAAGCCGCCGAGAAGCAGCAGGCCGACATCGCCAAGAAAAAAGCCGAAGAAGAGGCCAAGAAAAAGGCCGCTGAAGAGGCGAAGAAACAAGCCGCCGAGGACGCCAGGAAGAAGGCAGCCGAAGAGGCCAAGAAGAAAGCAGCCGAGGACGCCAAGAAGAAAGCGGCGGCCGAGGATGCGAAGAAGAAGGCAGCTGAAGAGGCCAAGAAGAAGGCCGCTGCAGACGCCCAGAAGAAAAAGGCACAGGAAGCGGCCCGCAAGGCGGCAGAAGACAAGAAAGCCCAGGCCTTGGCCGAGCTGTTGTCTGACACCACCGAGCGGCAGCAGGCACTGGCCGACGAGCAGGGCGATCAGGTGGCTGGCGACTTCGACGACCTGATTCGTATGCGCGCGGCCGAGGGCTGGGCGCGTCCGCCTTCCGCGCGCAAGGGCATGACGGTGACCCTGCAGGTCAGCATGTTGCCGGACGGTACCATTACCAGTGTCAGCGTGGCCCGTTCCAGTGGTGACGGCCCGTACGACAGTTCGGCAGTGGCTGCGGTCAAGAACATTGGTCGTCTGACCGAGATGCAGGGTATGAAGCCGAGCGATTTCAACCGTTATCGTTCGTTCAAGATGACATTTACACCTGAGGATCTAGCGTTGTGATTAAACGTCTGAGAGGACTGCTGGTCATGCTGTGCTGCGTGGCAGGCATGGCGGTGGCAGAGGAAAAGAACATCCTGGTCACCAGCGGCAGCGACCGGGCTACGCCCATCGCGGTAGTGCCGTTCGGTCTGCAGGGCGGCAGCGTGCTGCCGGAAGACATCGCCGACATCATCGGCAACGACCTGCGCAACTCTGGCTACTACTCGCCAATTCCGCGGCAGAACATGATCAGCCAGCCGTCGCAGGCCAGCGAAGTGATCTTCCGTGACTGGAAAGCGCTGGGAGCCCAGTACGTAATGGTCGGCAGCATCGTGCCGTCGGGCGGTCGCCTGCAGGTGCAGTACGCGCTGTTCAACGTCGCCACCGAGCAGCAAGTGCTGACCGGCAGCGTAGCGGGCAGCACCGACCAGTTGCGCGACATGGCGCACTACATTGCCGACCAGTCGTTCGAGAAGCTCACCGGCATCAAGGGCGCGTTCTCTACGCGCATGCTGTACGTGACGGCCGAGCGTTTCTCCACCAACAACACCCGCTACACCCTCCAGCGTTCGGACTATGACGGAGCGCGTGCGGTGACCCTGCTGCAATCGCGTGAGCCGATCCTGTCGCCGCGCTTTGCGCCGGATGGCAAGCGTATCGCCTACGTTTCGTTCGAGCAGAAGCGCCCACGTATCTTCGTGCAGAACATCGATACTGGCCGTCGCGAGCAGGTCACCAACTTCGAGGGCCTGAACGGCGCGCCAGCCTGGTCGCCGGACGGTTCGCGCCTGGCGTTCGTGCTGTCCAAGGACGGCAACCCGGACATCTACGTGATGAATATGGCTTCGCGCCAGATCAGCCGTGTTACTGCAGGCCCGGGTATCAATACCGAGCCGTTCTGGGGCAAAGATGGCAACACCCTTTACTTCACTTCCGACCGTGGCGGCAAACCGCAGATTTATAAACAGTCGGTCAGTGGTGGTGGTGCCGAGCGCGTAACGTTCGTGGGTAACTACAACGCCAACCCGAAACTTTCGGCGGACGAAAAGACCCTGGTAATGATTCATCGCCAACAAGGTTTTACCAACTTCAAAGTGGCGGCACAGGACTTGCAGCGCGGAAGTGTAAAGATTCTGTCTGAAACAAGTCTTGATGAGTCTCCCACTGTTGCGCCAAACGGCACCATGCTAATCTACGCCACCCGCCAGCAGGGCCGGGGAGTCTTGATGCTCGTGTCGCTTAATGGCCGCGTGAGGCTCCCACTTCCTACCGCTCAAGGCGAAGTCAGAGAACCGTCCTGGTCCCCTTACCTGAACTGATTGCGGCGTATACGTTTTGCTTAACACACTGGGGTTTCATTAGGAGTTTCACGATGGAAATGCTGAAGTTTGGTAAATTTGCTGCGCTGGCCCTGGCCATGGCCGTAGCTGTAGGTTGCTCCTCGAAGGGCGGTGACAACGCAGGCGAAGGCGCTGCTGTAGATCCTAACGCTGGCTACGGTGCCAACACTGGCGCTGTTGACGGCTCCCTGAGCGAAGAAGCCGCCCTGCGCGCAATCACCACCTTCTACTTCGAATACGACAGCTCGGACCTGAAGCCAGAAGCCATGCGCGCTCTGGACGTTCACGCCAAGGACCTGAAAGCCAACGGCAACCGTGTTGTTCTGGAAGGTAACACCGACGAGCGCGGCACCCGCGAGTACAACATGGCTCTGGGTGAGCGTCGTGCGAAAGCCGTTCAGCGCTACCTGGTTCTGCAGGGCGTTTCCCCTGCTCAGCTGGAACTGGTTTCCTACGGCGAAGAGCGTCCAGTTGCTACCGGCAACGACGAGCAGTCCTGGGCTCAAAACCGTCGCGTAGAACTGCGTAAGTAAGTTCTTATGCGTATGTGCCGCCGTGTAGTAACCGTCCTCGCACTCAGCCTGCCGCTTGCGGCCTGGGCTGAGGTCCCTGTAGTAGATGACAACGCAGGCAGCTATCCGCCTGCGGGTTATGGCACGAGCGGCGCCTATGCCGGGTCAGGGGCTTCGGCCCCTGCCTCTGCACAGGGTCAGCTGTTCATGCAGCTGCAACAGATGCAGGATCAGATTTCCCGCCAGCAAGGCATCATCGAAGAGCTGCAAAACGATGTGTCGCGCATGAAGCAGGAAAGCCTGGAGCGTTACCAGGACCTGGACCGTCGCATCAACAGTGGCGCTGCGCCTGCCGCAACCCCTGACAATTCCTCCGGTGGTGGTGCGTCCAATGCCGCCCCCGATGCCGCAGCAGGTGCTGCTGCGCAACAACCGGCCGGCAGTAGCCAGCCCAGCGATCCGGCGAAAGAAAAGCTCTACTATGATGCTGCGTTCGACCTGATCAAACAGAAAGACTTCGACAAGGCCAGTCAGGCGTTCAATGCCTTCCTGCGCAAGTACCCCAACAGCCAGTATGCCGGTAATGCCCAATACTGGTTGGGTGAGGTGAACCTGGCCAAGGGCGACCTGCAAGGCGCCAGCCAGGCCTTTGCCCAGGTCAGCCAGAAGTACCCAAAGCACAGCAAGGTGCCAGATTCGCTGTACAAACTGGCTGATGTCGAGCGCCGTATGGGCCACACCGACAAGGTAAAGGGCATCCTGCAGCAGGTCATCACCCAGTACCCCGGCACCTCTGCCGCTCAACTGGCCCAGCGTGACCTGCAAAGGCTCTAGGCGTTGCCGCTGTACCGCTAGAAAGAAACCCGCGCCAGTCGCGGGTTTTTTCGTTAGAATCACTGCCCTTTTTTCGTAAACACGCTGCTGCGGATAACGCTATGTCGAGTCCGCGACAGTGCCTGACGGAGGCGGACAGCCTGTTTAGCTGTCACGCCCGTGGCGAGCATGCAAGACACATTACGCATCACCGAAGTCTTTTACTCTTTGCAGGGTGAGACGCGAACGGCCGGGCTGCCCACGGTATTTGTGCGCCTCACCGGTTGCCCCCTGCGTTGCCAGTACTGCGACAGTGCCTATGCCTTCAGTGGTGGTACCGTACGCACCCTTGATTCGATCCTTGAGCAAGTGGCCGGCTTCAAGCCGCGCTACGTCTGTGTCACCGGTGGCGAACCACTGGCCCAGCCCAACGCCTTGCCGTTGCTGCAGCGGCTGTGTGACGCCGGTTACGAGGTGTCGCTGGAAACCAGCGGCGCGCTGGATATTGCCGGCACCGACACCCGCGTCAGCCGTGTGGTCGACCTGAAAACCCCAGGCTCCGAAGAGTCGCACCGTAACCGCTACGAGACCATCGAGCAGCTGACACGTAACGACCAGGTCAAGTTCGTCATCTGTTCCCGCGAGGATTATGACTGGGCGGTATCCAAGCTGATCCAGTACAACCTGGCTGAGCGTGCCGGTGAGGTGTTGTTCTCACCCAGCCATCATCAGGTGAACGCCAGTGACCTGGCAGACTGGATCGTTGCTGACAACTTGCCCGTACGCTTCCAGCTGCAGCTGCACAAGCTGCTGTGGAACGACGAGCCCGGACGTTGATTGAGGAGCACGTACACATGACTGAAAAACGCGCAGTAATCCTGTTGTCCGGCGGCCTGGACTCAGCCACCGTGGTTGCCATGGCCAAAGCCGAGGGCTACAGCTGCTACACCATGAGCTTTGACTACGGCCAGCGTCATCGTGCCGAGCTGAACGCCGCTGCCCGCGTGGCCCGCGACCTGGGCGTGGTCGAGCACAAGGTGATTGGGCTGAACCTCGACGGCATCGGCGGTTCGGCATTGACCGACAGCAGCATCGACGTGCCGGAAGCGCCGGGTGAAGGCATTCCGGTCACTTACGTGCCGGCGCGCAATACTGTGTTCCTTTCGCTGGCCCTGGGTTGGGCAGAAGTGCTGGAAGCGCGCGACATCTTCATTGGCGTCAATGCCGTGGATTACTCCGGCTACCCGGATTGCCGGCCCGAGTTCGTCGAGGCCTTCGAGCGCATGGCCAACCTGGCGACCAAGGCTGGCGTAGAAGGGCAGGGCTTCCGCATCCAGGCGCCGTTGCAGAACATGAGCAAGGCTCAGATCGTGCAGGCTGGTATGGCCCGTGGTGTGGACTACAGCCTGACCGTTTCCTGCTACCAGGCCGACGATGACGGCCGCGCCTGTGGCAAATGCGACAGCTGCCGCCTGCGCGCCGATGGCTTCAAGGCAGCCGGTATCGAAGACCCGACGCGGTATTTTTGAACAAAGTTTGATGGGGTATTGATTTCCCGTTAGAAATCAGTATTATACGCGCCATCCAACGGGTCGTTAGCTCAGTTGGTAGAGCAGTTGGCTTTTAACCAATTGGTCGTAGGTTCGAATCCTACACGACCCACCATACTCAGTACGTCAAAGCCCGCAATCAGAAATGGTCGCGGGCTTTTTCGTTTTTGGAATGCTGGGGCGCAAAGCGCCTCGATTTACTCGGCCCACTCAGGATCCCCGGTAAATACCACCGTCAGCCAACGGTCCGGCCCTTCGCCGCCTACCGCGTCGCCAATCTCGTTGCGCCAGGCATCCCATTCATCGATGGTCTTCGCCGCCATGGTTTTGGGCACGATGAAATACAGCTCAATCTCCCTCGAGCGCCCGACCTTGGCGACATAGGCGCGGTAAGACTGCAGGCCGTGGCGGGCGACGAAGGCCTTGGCCACTTCATCCACGTGCAGTTTGAGGTCGCCGGGGGTGACCAGGAAGATTTCAGACAGCGCCTGACGCACCACCGACATCGGCAACGGCACGATCACCAGGCACACCAGCGCCAGCACCGCCGGGTCGATGTACGGTGATACCCATTCAAGCGAAGTGCCCTGCACGGCATAGCCAAAGCAGAAGGCGATCAGTAGTGCGGCAGTGATGCTGGCCGACATCACCCAGCCCTTGACGTCCATGCGTACGAAGTCTGACTTCAGTTTGCGGTTGGCGCGGGCCTCGACGACGGCGATGGTCACGCAGGTGATCACCGTCAGCATTGCGTAGACCATGGCAATGCCGAACTCCAGGTGGCGCCCGCCTTGCAGCAGGCTGCTGACGGCGTTGATCAGCGCGTAGATGGCCACGCCGCCGAGCAGGATGCCGTTGAGCGCCAGTACCATTGGCTCCAGGTGCCAGAAACCCATGGTGAAGCGTTCGCGCAGCTTGCGCGACATCTGCACGCTGGTGGTGTGCGAAGTGATCAGCTTGACCACCACCAGCGACAGCCCGCTCATGCTGGCATCCACCAACGAGTAGACGCCGTCGAAGATGATGGAGAACGAGCCAGAGGCCAGGCCGAAGGTGATGCCGATGGTGGCGATGAACAGGGTGGCGGCGATCGAGGTGCGTAAAAGCCCTTGTTCGCTGGTGATGTCGAAGAAAGTGGATCGGGTTGCGGTTTGCATGAATAGTGCTCAGTAAAAACGATGATGCTGTGGTGTCTGTACCGGCCTCTTCGCGGGCAAGCCCGCTCCTACAGGGGCTGGCGCCGCCTACAAGAGCAGTGCAAATCCCGTGTAGGAGCGGGTTTACCCGCGAAGAGGCCCTCACAGGCTAGACGCGAAACTGCTCCATTAGCGCTTGCTGCTGGTTGGCCAGCCGGTTCAGGGCTTGGCTGATGCGTGCTGATTCATCGGCCTGCCCGGCCAGTGATTCTGTCACGTCTCGAATGCCGGCCACGTTACGGTTCACTTCCTCGGCCACCGCGCTCTGCTCTTCCGCCGCCGAGGCAATCTGCAGGTTCATGTCGCTGATGACCGCCACCGCCTCGCCAATGCGCTGCAGTGCTGGCAATGCCTGCTCCATGCGTGCGGCGCTGTCCTGGGCCTGGCGTTGGCCTGCATGCATGGCCCCGACCACGTCCTGTGTACCCTGTTGAAGGCCTTCGATGACCTGGCGAATTTCCTCCACCGAGACCTGCGTGCGCTGGGCCAGGCCGCGGACCTCATCGGCAACCACGGCGAAGCCACGCCCGGCTTCGCCTGCGCGGGCCGCTTCGATGGCGGCATTCAGTGCCAGCAGGTTGGTTTGCTCGGCAATGGTGCGGATCACTTCAAGCACCGAGCCGATTTGCCCGCTGCGGTCTTCCAGTGCGCGCGCCTCGTCCATGGCAGTGTTCATGCCTGCGGCCAGGCGGTCGATGCCCTGGCGCGTGCTGTCCACCAGTTGCAAGCCTTCCTGGCTGGCCTGATCCGCAGCACGTGCGGCCTGGGCCGCCTGCGAGGCGTTGTGGGCGACATCCAGGGCTGTAGCGCTCATTTCGTTGGCCGCTGTGGCCACCTGTTCGATTTCGCGGTGCTGTTGCTGCATGCCGTTGCTGGTCTGGCTGGCAATGGCGGCCGATTGGTCGGCGGTGTCGCGTGCCTCCTGCAGCGACCCTTTGACCTGGGCAATAGTCGGTTGCAACTTGTCGAGGAAGCGGTTGAACCAGCTGGTGAGCTGGCCCAGTTCATCCTGGCGGGCGTAGTCCAGGCGGCGAGTAAGGTCGCCCTCGCCACTGGCAATGTCTTCCAGGCGTGCAGCCACGGCCAGGATTGGCCGGCTAACGCCGCGCGCGGTCAGCCATACCAGCAGCAAGCCGGCGATTGCCGTGCCAAGGCCTATCAGCAGGCTGATGCGGTTGGCGTTCTGGTTATGGGCATCAAGGCGCTGGTTGAGGGCTACGGCAGGGGCCTGCAGCACGCTTTCCGGCAACTCCAGCAATACCTGCCACGGGGCTGTGTCAGGGATGGGCATGAAGGGGTGGGCCACGCGCAGCAGCCCGTCGGCTACCGCCTTGTCCATGGGCTTGCCGAGTGCGCTGTCGTCGCGACTGTTGCCGGCCAGCAGGCCGGCGGCGGTGGCGATGCTCACCTGGCCCTGGCCGTCGAACAGATCGCGGCGGCCGTCCACACTCAGTTGCTGCAGGTTGGCCAGGCCGATGTCAATGCCGACCACGCCGATGACCTTGCCGTGTTCCAGCAATGGTAGGGCGATGCTGGTCATCAGCACCTGGCGTCCGTTGACCTCGTCGAGGTACGGCTCGAGCATGCAGGTTCTGGCGGTGTCCTGCGGGCAGGTCAGCCAGCGGTTCTTCGCCGCGCCGTTGCTGCCAATGCTGTTGTCACCGAGCATCGTTTCCGGCATGGCTTCAAGTTCCAGGGTGCCGGGGCTGGGTTGTGACCAGTACAGCGAGAAACGCCCGCTCTCATTGCTGCCCACGGCGTCCTGGCCGAGGTACTGGCTGTCCTGCTGGTCCAGGGCATTGGGCTGGAACACCAGGTACAGACCGATCACATCCGGATTGCCGGCCAGGCTGGCACGCGCCTGGCGGGTCAGTTCGGCGCGCAGGTCGCTACCACCACGGGCCTTCAGCACTTGCACCAGGCGGGCAAACCCATTGCCGTACTGGTAGGCGTCCATGAAGTAGCGCTGGATACGCAAGGCCTGGGTTTCGGCTTGGGCCTGCAGGCGCTGGCGGGCGCTGTTTTCAAGCATGGCAGTGTTGGCCTGGTTGACCAGGGCAGCGCTGCGATGCGCCTGGGTCAGCGAGGTGGCTACCAGCAAGGCGACAATGGCCAGCAGGCACAGCCCGGCGAGCAGGGTGATCTTCCATTGGATGGAGAGGCGACGCAGCGGCATGAGGGCTTTCCTTATCGGTCAAGTACAACGCCCGCGGTCAGGCGCGGGCGTTGTGGGCAGCAGGGTTCATTCGGCGACATAGTTGGGTGGTGCCGAGCGGAAGGCTTTGGTCAGCCAGCCCAGGTAGACCAGCCCGAGCGCAGCCCAGATGCCGCCAAACATCAGCGAATGTGCGTTCAGGTCCAGCCATAGCGAGACGATGATGCAGAAGCCGATGGTAGGCAGTACCAGGTACTTCAACTGGTTGGACAGGCCTTTGCGATTGCCTTCACGCAGGTAGCAGTGGTTGATCACCGACAGGTTGACGAAGCTGAACGCGACCAGGGCGCCGAAGTTGATGATCGAGGTGGCAGTCACCAGGTCGAAGAAGATCGCCGACAGCGAAATGACGCCGACCACGGCAATGTTCAGCACGGGTGTCTTGTAGCGCGAATGCAGGCGGGCGAAGACCCTGGCCGGGATCACGTTGTCACGGCCCATTACATACAGCAGGCGCGACACGCTGGTTTGCGAGGCCAGGCCCGAGGCGATGGTGTTGATTACGGTGCAGGCGATGAAGATTGACTGGAATAGCTTGCCGCCAACGTACAGGGCAATTTCGGGCAGGGCCGCTTCCTGGTCGTGGAAACGGGCCATGGTCGGGAAGTAGGCCTGGATGAAATACGACACAGTGATGAACACCACGCCACCGATCAATGCGGTGAGGAAGATCGCCCGGGGGATGGTCTTGGCCGGATCGCGAGTTTCCTCGGACAGGCAGGTGACCGCGTCAAAGCCCAGGAACGAGAAGCACAGGATGGTCGCACCGGCGGCCAGGGCGCTGAACTGGGTCTGGCTGTCGGCGAACGGTATCAGGCTCCAGGTGGTACCCAGCCCTTCACCATGGTCCAGGCCGCGCACGCACAGGTAAATGAATACGGCGATGATCGCCACCTGCACACCCACGAACAGCAGGTTGAAGTGTGCCACCAGGTTCACGCTGCGCATGTTGATCAGGCTGATCAGGGTGACGAAGCCGGCCACCCACATCCACTCCGGCACTTCCGGGAACATGGCTGAAAGGTAAAGCTTGGCCAGTAGTGCGTTGACCATAGGCAGCAGCAGGTAGTCCAGTAGCGAAGACCAGCCCACCAGGAAGCCCACGTGCGGGTTGATTGCGCGTTGGGTGTAGGTGTAGGCCGAGCCCGACTGCGGAAAGCGCTTTACCAGGGTGCCGTAACTCACGGCGGTGAACAGGATGCCGGCCAGCGCCAGAATGTAGGCGCTGGGTACGTGGCCGGCGGTAATCCCGCTGACGATGCCGAAGGTGTCGAACACGGTCATCGGGGTCAGGTAGGCCAGGCCGATGATGATCACGTGCCAGAGGCGCAGGGTTTTGCGGAGTTGGCCGTGGCCGGAAGCGCTCTGGTCAGGCTGCATGCTGGCATGGCTCCTGCTGCTGGGCGTAAACGACGGGCACGGTGTATTGCGCATGCGGCAAGGGCGAGCGGATGGGCTCCATATTGTTCACCTTTTATGTTGGAGCGGCGGGAGGCGCGGGGGAGCGCGCAGAGTGGTGAAAATAAAAAACGATGGGTAGGTGGGTGTCAAGTTAAACATGACAAGATGTTGCTAAATTGAAATATTTATCGATTAAATACGGGTTTTGTTCGGTTTTTGCGCGTTTATTTGCGATTATGATCAACTGGCGTGTTCGTAAAAATTAACGAATCCTTTGCTTGCTTGCCTCGGTGTCAGACGTGTCCGAAAAATGGCATTTCTCGACCTGGGCCAGCGCTCGGTCCAATCGGGGGTGGTACTCTTCGTTTTCTGCGTGGCCTCTGGCCGCCTTCGAAGCCCTTACGGACAGCAATCGGTTCTATTCATGAAGAAATCAGTTGGCATCCTTTCCGGCCTGGCTATCGCCATTGCCGTCGCAACTACCGCAGGCGCCTGGTACACCGGCAAGCAGCTGCCTGCAGAGCTGGACAACGCCCTTGCACGCAGCAACGCCGAACTCAGAAAGGCCCTGGTCAGTACCGGTGGTAGCATGAGCATCGAGCGTGTGTCGCTGGAGCAGCATCTCTTCAGCAGTACTGCCCAGTACCGGCTCAAGGCTCGCGACATCAACGTGGGTGAGGGCGAAGTGATCAATTTTGACGTGGGCGTGACCGACCAGATCGAGCACGGCCCGTTTCCCTGGTCCAGGGTCAGGGCGCTGAAGCTGATGCCGGTAATGGCGGTCAGCAACAGCACGCTGCAGAAGGATGAGGCCGTCGCGCCATGGTTCGCCGCTGCGGGTGAAAAGGCCCCGATCAGTGCGCAGACCAGCCTGGGTTACAGCGGCAGTGTGGTCAGCCAGGTTCAGCTGGCGCCGCTCAAGTTGGATGAAGCGGATGGCAACAGCCTGGACTTCTCGGGCATGCAGTTCGAAGTCAGCGGGGACAAGGAGGGCAAGGCCTCGACGTTCCACGGCCAGGCCGACAGTCTCGTGATTAAAAGGGTGCAAGACGACCAGCCGCCGGCCACGTTCGAGCTCAAAGGGCTGAAGTTTGGCGGTAACCTCGCAGCCACCGCGCACGATGCCATCTATGTGGGTAACGTCGATCTGGCGTTGGCTGAAACCAAGGTCACACTTGGGCCCAGACAGCAGGTGCTGCTGATCAAGGGGCTGGAGCAGAAGGCCTTGCAAACCCTCGAGGGCGCGGACACCGTGGGTGGCCGCGCGGAGTACAAAGTCGGCGACATCAGCTGGGATGGCCGCGCGGTAGGCAAGGCGCAGATGGCGGTGAGCGTGACGTCTGTCAACGCCCCGGCGCTGCAGGCATTGTCGAAGTGGTACCAGTCGCACTTGCCGGAGTTCGAGGCCGCCAGTGCTGCTGGCCAGCCGGTGCCGCAGATCCAGATGGACGATGCCGAAAAGGCCCGCTTCCAGGGTGACTTGCAGAAATTGCTGGCCGCCAAGCCCAAGCTGGCGGTGGAAAACCTGTCGTTCAAGACCGCCAATGGCGAGAGCCGCTTCAACCTGTCGATGGACCTTGCCGCGCCGACCAGCTTCGACCTGCCGCCGGACCAGTTGAGCAAGCAGATCATCACTGAGGTGAAAGGCAAGCTGTCGCTGTCCAAGCCGATGATCGGTGACCTGGCGACCTTGCAGGCATTGCTGGATGGCCAGACCGACACCCAAGCGATAGCCATGCAGTCGAGTCAGGCGGGGGAGATGGTCGGCATGATGGCGTTGCAGAGCGGCATGGCTACCGTGCAGGGCGATGATGTGGTCAGCAGCCTGCACTATGCCGATGGCATGGTCGAGTTCAATGGCAGAAAAATGACCGTGGAAGAATTTGCCATGTTCATGGCGGCGCATCTGGCGGCCCTGTCGCCGCAGGGGTGATGGTTTCTCCTGTTGCGGCCTCTTCGCGGGTGAACCCGCTCCTACAAGGATTTCACAGTGTAGGAGCGGGTTTACCCGCGAAGAGGCCAGTACAGGCAACACAAAAACCACTTTAGTAATCGCTGGATTGTCTGTAGCCTTCGGCCTCCGATAATAATCCGCGCCCGCAGAGGGCCGTGGCGGTCAGTGTGCCGTCCGGCACCCTTAGCCGATCTGCCAGGGCCGGGTGATACACTCGATTTGACGCGCAAGCGCGCCTGCAGGTCCAGCGATCATGACCCAGATTTCCGAACGCCTTTTGGTTCAGGCCCACCTCGACGCCAAGCAGCCCAACCCGCTGACAGCCGAGCAGGAGGTCGAATACCGTGCGGCCATCGCTGCCGAGCTCAAAGCCCAGAATGCGGTGCTGGTTGCCCACTATTACTGCGACCCGGTCATCCAGGCACTGGCTGAAGAAACCGGCGGCTGTGTATCCGACTCTTTGGAAATGGCCCGTTTCGGCAAGAACCACCCGGCCGAAACGGTCATCGTGGCCGGTGTGCGCTTCATGGGCGAGACGGCAAAAATCCTCACCCCGGAAAAGCGCGTGCTAATGCCGACCCTGGAGGCCACCTGCTCGCTCGACCTGGGCTGCCCGGTAGAAGAGTTCTCGGCCTTCTGCGACCAGCACCCTGAGCGCACCGTGGTGGTCTACGCCAACACGTCCGCAGCGGTGAAGGCACGCGCCGACTGGGTAGTGACCTCGAGCTGCGCGCTGGAAATTGTCGAAAGCCTGATGGACAACGGCGAAACCATCATCTGGGGCCCGGACCAGCACCTGGGCCGTTACATCCAGAAGCAAACCGGTGCCGACATGCTGCTGTGGGACGGTGCCTGCATCGTTCACGAGGAGTTCAAGTCGCGCCAATTGGCCGACATGAAGGCGCTGTACCCGGATGCTGCGATCCTGGTGCACCCCGAGTCGCCGGAAGCGGTGATCGAGTTGGCCGACGCGGTGGGCTCCACCAGCCAGCTGATCAAGGCTGCCCAGACCCTGCCGAACAAAACCTTCATCGTCGCCACCGACCGCGGCATCTTCTACAAGATGCAGCAGCTGTGCCCGGACAAGGAATTCGTCGAAGCCCCCACCGCCGGCAACGGCGCGGCATGCCGCAGTTGCGCGCACTGCCCGTGGATGGCGATGAACACCCTGGAGCGGGTGCTGGATTGCCTGCGTAACGGCACCAACGAGATTTTCGTTGACCCGGCGCTGGTGCCCAAGGCGATCAAGCCGCTTAATCGCATGCTGGACTTTACCCAGGCGGCGCGGCTGAAGCTGTCTGGTAATGCCTGACGCCAGACCGCGTCATACTCTTCGCGGGCTCGCCCGCTCCCACAGATATTGCACCGTTTACCAAGGCGCTGGAGTACCTGTGGGAGCGGGCTTGCCCGCGAATCGCCTTCAGCGCCCCATCATTTCCTGAACCATGCGCCGCTGCTCCATGATCTCGCGCTGGCGCTGGTCAATCTGTGAGGCCAGCGGGAAGTTACCGCCTGCCCGACGCTTGGCGTAATCCAGCTGCTGGATTGCCTGGTCAAAGTCGCCGACCAGCGTGAAGTACTCGGCCCGCGCCCGGTGCAAGCCAATGGTATTGCCCGACAAGCCACGCACCTCGGCCATGTCGTACCACACATCCGGGTCATCCGGGCGGCTCTTGACCAGCTCGTTCAACACCTTCTCGGCCTCGGCCGGCTTGTTCTGTTTCACCAGCAGGTCGGCACGCACCTGTTTCAACGGGTAGTTGCCCGGGTACAGCCCCTGCATCCGCTCGGCCCGCTGCTGGGCGTCGGCCAGGCGGTTGTTGGTGATGTCCAGGTCGATCTGTGCCAGGTTGTAGGTGATGTCGTTGGGCGCCTTGGCCAGCAGCGGCTTGAGCATTTCACGCGCCTCGTTCAATCGCCCACCCTTGATCTGCGCCAAGGCCAGGCCATAACGTGCAGCGTCCAGCTTTGGGTCTTCGTCCAGTTGGGCACGGAAGCGTTTGGCGGCAAGCCCCGGTGTGCCCTCGTAGATCAGTGCCACCCGGGCGCGGATCAGTTGGTAGCGCATGCTGTCTTCAATGCCACCCTTGGGCGCCTGGTCGGCGCGGTTACGGGTGTCGGCAATACGTGATTCGGTCACCGGGTGGGTCAGCAGGAATTCCGGCGGTTTGGCGTCATACCGGTACTGGCGTGCCAGGCGCTCGAACATGGTCGGCATGTTGCGCGGGTCGTAGCCGGCCTTTTCCAGGTTCTGGATACCAATGCGGTCGGCTTCCTGTTCGTTCTGGCGCGAGAAGCGCCGCTGTTCCTGAATGGCTGCTGCCTGGGTGCCGGCAATCATGCCGATGCCCGCATCGCCGGCGCCACCTGCGGCCAGCACGATGCCGGCCAGCAGCGCCGCCATCATCGGCAACTGCATGCGCTGCTGGGCCTCAACGCCACGCGCGAAGTGGCGTTGCGACAAGTGCGCCAGTTCGTGGGCCAGTACCGAGGCATATTCGCCCTCGGTCTGGGCGTTGAGGAACAGACCGCCGTTGACCCCGACAATACCACCCGGGGCGGCGAAGGCGTTGAGCTCGCGGCTGTCGATCAGGATGAACTCCAGGCGCCGGTCCTGCAGTTGGCTGGTTTCGGCCAGCTTGTAAACGCTGGTTTCGACGTAGTCCTTGAGCTGAGGGTCGTTGAGCTGATTGACCTGGCCGCGCAGCAGGCTGAGCCAGGCACGGCCCAGTTGGTGCTCCTGTTGCGGCGAGACGATCGCAGAACTGGCATCACCCAGTGATGGCAGGTCGTCAGCATGGCCGGGAAGGGCCATCAGGCAGGCCAGCGTCAGCAGGGTAGGGCGCAGTAGATTCATGCATGAAGCTCGCGTCGGATCAAAGATACCTACTGTAGCGGGCTCACACGTTGACGACCAGTGGCGCTATCCTAGCCAGCCATGCCAGGAAGCAGCCTGGCGATGCCTTTGGAGACCCTGCGATGAGTAACACCCTGACCTGCGACGCCGAACTGGACGCCAGCGGGCTGAATTGCCCTTTGCCACTGCTCAAGGCCAAGATGGAGCTCAATCGCCTGGCCAGTGGTGCGGTGCTCAAGGTCATCGCCACTGACGCAGGCTCGCAGCGCGACTTCCGCACTTTCGCCCAGTTGGCCGGTCATACCCTGCTGCATGAAACGGCCGAGGCCGGTACCTACACTTACTGGCTGCGCAAGGCCTGAGTCTTTTCCAAGGATCGTCAATGTTCAAAGTCTTTCGCGACTGGGTGCAGCGCTACTTCTCCGATGAGGAAGCGGTGGTGCTGGCGGTCCTGTTGTTCCTGGCATTTACCGCAGTGCTCACCCTGGGCGGCATGCTCGCGCCGGTGCTGGCGGGCATGGTGCTGGCGTTTCTGATGCAGGGGCTGGTCAACGCCCTGGAGCGCGTGCGGGTACCGACACGGCTGGCAGTGATGCTGGTGTTCGCCCTGTTCATGGGGGCGCTGGCGGTGTTCATGCTGGTGCTGGTGCCGCTGCTGTGGCACCAGCTGATTACGCTGTTCAACGAGCTGCCGGGGATGCTCGGCAAGTGGCAGTCGTTGTTGTTGCTGCTGCCGGAGCGGTATCCGCACCTGGTGTCGGACGAGCAGGTGTTGCACGCCATCGAGTCGGTGCGCGGTGAAATTGGCAAGTTTGGTCAATGGGCGCTGACCTTCTCGCTGTCCAGCCTGCCACTGCTGGTCAATGCCATGATCTATCTGGTGCTGGTGCCGATTCTGGTGTTCTTCTTCCTGAAGGATCGCGAACTCATTGGCCGCTGGGTCAGCGGCTACCTGCCGCGCCAGCGCACCTTGCTGAGCCGGGTGGGCAGCGAGATGAACCGGCAGATCGCCAACTACATCCGCGGCAAGGGCATCGAGATCTTGATCTGCGGCATTGCCACTTACATTGCCTTCATCAGCCTGGGGCTCAATTACGCAGCGCTACTGGCCTTGCTGGTGGGGCTGTCGGTGGTGGTGCCCTACGTGGGCGCGGTGGTCGTGACTGTGCCGGTCACCTTGATTGCGCTGTTCCAGTGGGGCTGGGGCGACCAGTTCATCTACCTGATGACGGTGTACGCGATCATCCAGGCGCTGGATGGTAATGTGCTGGTGCCGCTGCTGTTCTCCGAAGCGGTGAGCCTGCACCCGGTGGCGATTATTTGCGCGGTGCTGCTGTTTGGCGGGCTATGGGGGTTCTGGGGGATTTTCTTCGCCATCCCGCTGGCGACGCTGATCAAGGCCGTGCTGGATGCGTGGCCCAAGCAGGAGCCTAGCGTTTCACCGATGCTTTGAATGTAATTGGGGCCGCTCTGCGGCCCTTCGCGGGCATGCCCGCTCCCACTGGGCCCTGCACAATTCC
>NZ_JBICII010000008.1:0-15222 GCF_043101865.1 Pseudomonas sp. zjy_15 | reverse complement strand
GGACTGCGAAATTTTAACCCGACCGGAGGCCTGGACATGTCCGAGCGACACCCCGAACCCGATCTCGACTACCTCAAACGCGTGCTGCTGGAAATGCTCGCCATCCCCAGCCCCACCGGCTTCACCGACACCATCGTGCGCTACGTGGCCGAACGCCTTGACGAACTGGGCATCCCCTTCGAGCTGACCCGCCGCGGCACCATTCGCGCCACCCTCAAAGGCCGGCAGGCCACCCCCGACCGCGCCGTCTCTGCCCACCTGGATACCATCGGCGCCAGCGTGCGCCAGTTGCAGGACAATGGCCGCCTGGCCCTGGCCCCCGTCGGCTGCTGGTCCAGCCGTTTTGCCGAAGGCAGCCGGGTTAGCGTGTTCACCGATACCGGGGTATTCCGTGGCAGCGTGCTGCCGCTGATGGCCAGCGGGCATGCCTTCAACACGGCCATCGACCAGATGCCGATCAGCTGGGATCACGTGGAAGTGCGCCTGGATGCCTACTGCGCCACGCGCGCCGACTGTGAGGCACTGGGCGTGAGCATTGGGGATTTCGTGGCCTTCGACCCCTTGCCCGAGTTCACCGAAAGCGGCCACATCAGCGCCCGTCACCTGGACGACAAGGCTGGCGTGGCCGCATTGCTGGCGGCATTGAAGGCGGTGGTGGAAAGCGGTCGCCAGCCGCTGATCGACTGCCACCCGCTGTTCACCATCACCGAGGAGACCGGCTCGGGAGCAGCCGGCGCCCTGCCCTGGGACGTCAGCGAGTTCGTCGGCATCGACATCGCCCCGGTGGCGCCTGGGCAGGCTTCCAGCGAGCATGCGGTCAGTGTGGCCATGCAGGACTCGTCGGGGCCTTACGACTACCACCTGTCCCGGCACCTGCTGAAACTGGCCGGTGACCACGACTTGCCGGTGCGGCGCGACCTGTTCCGCTATTACTTCAGCGATGCCCATTCGGCGGTGACTGCCGGGCACGACATTCGTACCGCGCTGGTGGCCTTTGGTTGCGATGCCACCCATGGTTACGAACGCACCCATATCGACAGCCTGGCAGCGCTGAGCCGGTTGTTGTCAGCCTACCTGCTGAGCCCGCCAGTGTTTGCCAGCGACTCGCAGCCGGCCAATGCATCGCTCGAGCGCTTCAGCCACCAACTGGAGCATGATGCGCAGATGGAAAGCGACACGCGGGTACCGGCGGTGGACAGCCTGATCGGAAACAAAGGCTAAACGCCCACGGGGCTGCAAAGCGGCCCCTACACCTCGAGTGTTTCGCGTAGCATGCCCATACCTATTTCAGACACCACCCGACCATGCTGATCCCCTACGACCAATTGCAAGCCGAAACCCTGACCCGCCTGATCGAGGACTTCGTCACCCGCGACGGCACTGACAACGGCGACGACACCCCGCTGGAAACCCGCGTGCTGCGGGTACGCCAGGCGTTGGCCAAAGGCCAGGCTTTCATCCTTTTCGACCTGGAAAGCCAGCAGTGCCAGTTGCTGGCCAAGCATGATGTGCCCCGCGAGCTCCTCGAATAGCAGGCAAGGCCTGTTCAGGCCTTGCTCTGCTTGGACGCCTTGATGCGCTTGTGAACTTCGGCTCGATGCACCGGCACCTCACGCGGAGCATCCACACCAAAGCGCACCACGCCGTCCCGGGTCTCCACCACGACGATCCGGATATCATCGCCAATCATGATGACCTCCCCCACTTCGCGCCCAATTACCAGCATGTTCCGATCCTCCTGCGAAAGGGAAAACCGGAGCCTGCCCCGTAGGTATTCAGCTACTCAATAGCTCCACTGCGATTCAGAAGCCCCTTACGCTTTTGAGTAACTTCTCCTACAGACCAATCATCGCGACTGGGCTTTTGCCCGCATTTTCACTGCCATTTCGGCCATCTCGTCATACAGCCGCTCAGGGGCCTGGCGTTTCAGTTGCCAGGCCTGGCGCCCTGCCTCATGGGGCAGGATGAGGAACTCGCCTGCAGCGACCTGCTGATGGATATAATCGGCAATGTCCGCCGCACTGATCGGCGAACCTTCAAGCAGCTTGCCAACCTGTGCCTTCATCGCCGGGTTCGGCCCGCGGAACGAGTCCAGCAGGTTGGTCTGGAAGAACGACGGGCACACCACGTGCACCGCCACCTCAATCTGGCGCAACTCCACCAGCAGGCTTTCCGACAATGCCAGCACGCCGGCCTTGGCCACGTTGTAGTTGCTCATGCCCGGGCCCTGCATCAGTGCAGCCATCGAGGCGATGTTGATAATGCGCCCCTTGCTGCGCTCCAGCAGCGGCAGGAACGCCTTGCAACCCTTGACCACGCCCATCAGATTGACGGCGATCTGCCAGTCCCAGTCTTCCAGCGACAGCTCGGCGAAGAACCCGCCCGAAGCGATGCCGGCGTTGTTGACGATCACATCGACCCCACCGAACTTCTCTTCGCAGGCCTGGGCAAGGGCCGTCAGCTGGCTATAGTCGCGCACATCGCAGCGCTGGACGAAGCCGTCGCCACCGGCCTGGTGAACCTGCTCCAGCGTTTCGCGCAGGCCGGTTTCGTTGACATCGGCCAGTGCCAGGCGCCAGCCCTCACGCGCCCAGCGCAGGGCGATCTCGCGGCCGAGGCCAGACCCGGCGCCGGTGATCATGATGCGTTTTTGCATGGTCGCAGGCCTTGTTCTGACAAGTAGTCCGGTGAGTCTAATCAAGGCGTCGCCATCCGGCAGGATTCATCAGGGTAGTGAATGGGCGGGCATGACCGGGTAGGCGGCTGCACGGGGATGGAATCTTTACCAACCCGCACCGGTCCGAATTATCGAGAGGCCAGCATTCTCAGGCTCTTGCCCCCTAATCACGCAAGGACTTTGACATGACCACGATCCTTATCATCATCCTGATTCTGCTGCTGATCGGTGGCTTACCGGTCTTCCCCCACTCGCGCAGCTGGGGCTATGGCCCTTCCGGCATAATCGGCGTGGTGTTGGTGATTCTGCTGGTACTACTGTTGCTTGGGATGATATGACGCGCTGCGGACAGTCACTTCAGACAATCACTTGAGGCGAGTGGCAAGCGAGTCGCCTGCATAAAATAAAAAACGCCCCGACTGGCGGGGCGTTTTTCAGTGCAGGTTAATGACGTTAGTGCGAGACCGCCCCGCTGGCACCCAGGCCAGTCTGTGAACGCACGAACTGCGGGAAGAACAGCGCGCGCTCATCCTCAGCCGCCTTGGACTTGTCGGTGACCGAGAAGAACCAGATGCTGACGAAGGCAATGGCCATCGAGAACAGCGCCGGGTACTCGTACGGGTAGATTGGCTTCTCGTGGCCGAGAATCTGTACCCAGATGGTCGGGCCAAGGATCATCAGCGTCACCGCACTCACCAGGCCCAGCCAGCCGCCGATCATGGCGCCGCGGGTGGTCAGCTTCTTCCAGTACATCGAAAGCAGCAGTACCGGGAAGTTGCAGCTGGCCGCAATGGAGAACGCCAGGCCGACCATGAAGGCGATGTTCTGCTTCTCGAACAGAATCCCCAGGCCGATCGCCAGCACACCCAGGGCGACAGTGGTGATCTTCGATACGCGGATCTCGTCCTTGTCGTTGGCTTTGCCCTTGCGCCAGACGCTGGCGTAAAGGTCGTGGGACACCGCCGAGGCACCGGCCAGGGTCAGGCCAGCCACCACCGCCAGGATGGTGGCGAAGGCCACCGCCGAGATGAAGCCGAGGAACACACTGCCACCCACCGCATTGGCCAGGTGCACCGCGGCCATGTTGTTGCCGCCCAGCAGGGCGCCTGCGGCGTCCTTGAAGTCCGGGTTGGTGCTGACCAGCAGGATCGCGCCAAAGCCGATGATGAAGGTGAGGATGTAGAAGTAGCCGATGAAGCCTGTGGCGTACAGCACGCTCTTGCGCGCTTCCTTGGCGTCACTGACGGTGAAGAAGCGCATCAGGATGTGCGGCAGGCCGGCAGTACCGAACATCAGTGCCAGGCCCAGGGAGAACGCCGAGATCGGGTCCTTGACCAGGCCGCCGGGGCTCATGATCGCCTCACCCTTGGCGTGTACCTTGATCGCTTCGGTGAACAGCGTGTTGAAGTCAAAGCCCACGTGCTTCATCACCATCAGCGCCATGAAACTGGCACCGGACAGCAGCAGCACAGCCTTGATGATCTGTACCCACGTGGTGGCCAGCATGCCGCCGAACAGCACGTACAGGCACATCAGGATACCCACCAGAACCACCGCCACATGGTAGTCCAGGCCGAACAGCAGCTCGATCAGCTTGCCGGCACCGACCATTTGCGCGATCAGGTAGAACGCCACCACCACCAGCGAACCGGAGGCAGACAGGGTGCGGATTTCCTTTTGCCCGAGGCGGTACGAGGCCACGTCGGCGAAGGTGTACTTGCCCAGGTTGCGCAAGCGTTCGGCAATCAGGAAAAGAATGATCGGCCAGCCGACCAGGAAGCCGATCGAGTAGATCAGGCCGTCGTAACCAGAGGTGAACACCAGTGCGGAAATACCCAGGAACGAGGCGGCTGACATGTAGTCGCCAGCAATCGCCAGGCCGTTCTGGAAGCCGGTGATCTTGCCGCCGGCAGCGTAATAGTCCGATGCCGACTTGTTGCGTTTGGAGGCCCAGTAGGTGATGCCGAGCGTGAAGGCGACGAAGGCCACGAACATGGCGATGGCGGAAACGTTCAGCGGTTGTTTCTGCACCTCGCCGGTCAGGGCATCGGCGGCCCACACGGCGGGTGCAAAAGCTCCGCAGGCCAGTACGGCCAGGGCTTTGACAGGGCGAATCATTGTTGCGCCTCCTTCAGGATTTCCTTGTTCAGCTCATCGAATTCGCCGTTGGCGCGGCGCACGTAGATGGCGGTCAGGACGAATGCCGAAACGATCAGACCGACGCCCAGGGGAATGCCCCAGGTAATCGATGACTCAGGGCTGAGCTTGGCGCCCAGCACATGGGGACCGTAGGCGATCAGGAGGATGAAGGCGCAATACAGGCCGAGCATGATCGCCGAGAGAATCCAGGCGAACCGCTCGCGTTTGGTGACCAGCTCCTTGAAACGGGGGCTGTTTTGTATCGAGAGGTAAATGCTGTCGTTCATTGTTTTTGTCCTAGCAGCACAGATACGGGATAGAACCCACGCCCTTACTTTATGCTGCCGATGGACGCCAACCAGACGACCTTAGTCTTAGATGCAACGGTGTTTTACCGATTGCGTAACAACGTGAAAACCTGTTCGCGGGTAAACCCGCTCCTACAAGGGCCTGCACAGGCCTGTAGGAGCGGGTTTACCCGCGAAGAAACAACATTGGCCCTGGAAGGCTTTTACTTGCCAGTCCACTCCTTCACACGATCAGGGTGCTTGGCTACCCAGTCCTTGGCCGCCGCTTCAGGCTTGGCCCCTTCCTGGATCGCCAGCATCACCTCGCCAATCTCGTCCTTGGACTGCCAGTTGAACTTCTTCAGGAACTCCGCCACTTCCGGTGCCTTGGCTGCCAGTTCCTTGCTGCCGATGCTGTTCACGGTTTCTGCCGCGCCATACACGCCTTTCGGGTCTTCGAGGAACTTCAGCTTCCACTTGGCGAACATCCAGTGCGGAACCCAACCGGTCACCGCAATCGACTGCTGCTTGGCATAGGCACGGCCCAGCTCCGCAGTCATCGCCGCACCCGAGCTGGCCTGCAACTTGTAACCCGTCAGGTCATAGTCCTTGATCGCCTGGTCGGTCTTGAGCATCACACCGGAGCCTGCGTCGATGCCGACAATTCTGTCCTTGAAGGTATTGTCGGTCTTGAGGTCGGCGATGCTCACTGCCTTGACGTATTCGGGGACGATCAGACCGATCTTGGCGTCCTTGAAGTTAGGGCCGTAGTCGACCACGTTGTCCTTGTTCTTGGCCCAGTACTCACCATGGGTCACCGGCAACCAGGCCGACAACATGGCATCGAGTTTTCCAGTTGCCACACCCTGCCACATGATCCCCGTGGCCACGGCCTGCAGCTTCACGTCGTAGCCGAGTTTTTGCTTGATTACTTCGGCGGCCACGTTGGTGGTCGCCACGCTGTCGGCCCAACCATCCACGTAACCAATGCTTACTTCTTTGGCCATAGCCTGTGCAGCGCTCATGGCCATTACCAGGGCGGTGCCCACACCCAGTAAACGTCGCATTTTCTTCAAAGTTGCCATCAAAGCATCCCCTCGTCAGGTCTTGGAGATTGCATCATCGTCCTGCAACACAAGTCGACCTGATCCAGCTGCGACCTATACCCGCCCCATATGCGACAGCACTATGCCATTAGCGCCATCGGTCGGCATCGGTCTGCGCGATCCTTGCATGCCAAAGGTTTGGCGCCGGGCTACTATCCAGCCTTTTGTACCAGACGATGGACCGCCCGATGCCCAGTTGTAGCCGCCTGTTGTTACCGTTGTACCTGCTTGCCTGCCTGCTGGCCCTGCTCGGGCTGGGGGGGCTCTGGTACGGGCTGGGCAAGCCGGTGCACCTGCCCGATGCGGCCAGCCCTGCGCACAAACTGCAATGCGCCTCGTACACGCCGTTCGACAAAGACCAGTCGCCTTATGACCAGCCGTTTCGCCTGCGACCGACGCGGATGGACGCCGACCTGGCGTTACTGGCCGAGCGGTTTCAGTGCATCCGTACCTATTCCATGAGCGGTCTTGAGGCAATCCCGGCGCTGGCACGCAAGCATGGCCTGAAGGTGATGCTGGGCGCCTGGGTGAACGCACACCCGGCCGACACCGAGAAGGAAATCAACCTGCTGATCGCCGCTGCCAACGCCAACCCTGACGTGGTCAGCGCGGTGATCGTCGGCAATGAGACACTGTTGCGCAAGGAGGTGACCGGTGCCCACCTGGCCAAATTGATCGCGCGGGTGAAGCGCCAGGTCAAGGTGCCCGTGACCTACGCCGATGTCTGGGAGTTCTGGCTGCAGCACCCGCAGGTGGCCCCGGCAGTGGACTTCCTGACCATCCATCTGCTGCCCTACTGGGAGGACGACCCGCGTGGCATCGACGATGCCTTGGCCCACGTTGCCGATGTGCGCCGTGTGTTCGGCACACGCTTCGCGCCCAAGGACATACTGATTGGCGAAACCGGCTGGCCCAGCGAAGGCCGCCAGCGTGAAACCGCGGTGCCCAGCGGGGTCAATGAGGCGCGCTTCATCCGTGGTTTTGTGGCCATGGCCGAGCGCAATGGCTGGCACTACAACCTGATCGAAGCCTTCGATCAACCTTGGAAACGCGTCAATGAGGGCGCAGTGGGGGGTTACTGGGGGCTATACGACGCGGACCGGCAGGACAAGGGCGTGCTCGAAGGACCAGTGAGCAACCTGCATGACTGGCCGCAGTGGCTGCTGGCCAGCGCCGTGCTGATGGTGATCATGCTGGCGCTGGCCGGGCGCCCCGCTACACCGATGGCGGCCTTGCTGCTGCCATTGCTGGCGGCGTTTGGCGCCGCTTGCCTGGGCCTGTGGGGCGAGTTGATGCGTACTCATGCGCGCTTTGCCGGGGAATGGTTGTGGGCACTGATGCTGGTCGGGCTGAACCTGCTGGTGCTGGCCCATGCGTTGTTGGCGCTGGCGCGGCGGGCCGGCTGGCGTGAGCGCTTGTTCACCTGGCTTCAGGTGCGAGCCGGCTGGCTGTTGCTGACGGCGGGCTTTGCTGCGGCGGTGAGCATGCTGGCAATGGTGTTCGACCCGCGCTACCGCAGCTTCCCCAGTGCGGCCCTGGCGTTGCCGGCGCTGGTGTATGTGCTGTGGCCGGTGCGGGCACGGCGGGCGGAGGTGGCGTTGCTGGCATTCATCGTCGGCGCCGGAGTGGCGCCGCAGTTGTTCGTGGAAGGGCTGGAGAACCAGCAGGCCTGGGGCTGGGCGGTGGTGAGTGTGCTGATGACGGCGGCGTTGTGGCGCAGCTTGCGGATGCGCCAGGCTTGATACTGCATATCCCTCAAGCCCAGCGCGGACCTTGTGTGGCCTTGTGTCGCGAAAGGGGCGCGCAGCGGCCCCAGCAATTTTTGCTGTGAAGCTTTAACCCTGCCTTTCGCGACACAAGGCCGCTCCCACAGGTACGCGCAGCTGCTTACAATGGGGGTTGCCTGACCAGACGCAACCCCGCCAGTACCAGCGCAAACACCGCAATGCTGGCGGTGTACAGCACCAGCGCCGGCACCGCGAACACCAACGCCAACACTGCCAGCCACCAGCCGGCACGCGCGGAAACGAACTGGGCCAGTAATGCAAGGCCCAGCCCGCCCCAGGCCATTACCTGATAGTGAATGCCCAACCCCAGCAGCGAACGCACCTCGCACTGCCAGTACGCCGTCGGCACTGCGCACAGCCCTACCCACTGGCCATCCTCCATGAGGCCGTAACGCACGCCATAACTGGCCGCAAGCCAGAGCCCCAGAAACAGCACCAGCAACGCCGTCGGCAGCGAACGAGACATCCTGTTCTCCAATAGCGGTAATCGAAAGCATCCATGATCGCTTATGCCCGGTTGTAAGGCAAAATCACACACCGGCAGCTATGTTGCAGATAGCAAGTACGCCAAAGACCACCGCAGCGGGCAACTTTGCCCGCCTGGTTGTGGTCCTAGCCTGCACACTGCTCGACCTTGCGTTCTTTTGGGGGATTACATGCTTCGATCTTTGCGCCTCGCTGCCCTGCTCGGTAGCCTGCTCATGGCTGTGGCCGCTTCAGCGCGGGATATCGACGCTGCCAGCTATGGCTACCCTTTGACCAACCCGTTCGAGGCGACCATCGCCACCACCCCGCCGGACAAGCGCCCTGACTTGCCCAGCGACGATGAAATCAATCAGTCCGATTACAGCCTGAACTTGCGCCCGGAACGTGAGTTCACGTTGCCCGACAACTTCTGGGCAGTGAAGAAGCTCAGGTACCGCCTGGCTCGCCAGGATCGCGAAGCGCCGCTGATCTTCATCATCGCCGGCACCGGCGCGCCCTACAGCAGCAGCATCAATGAATACCTGAAAAAGCTGTTCTACCAGGCCGGCTTCCACGTGGTGCAACTGTCATCGCCCACCAGCTATGACTTCATGAGTGCAGCCTCGCGCTTTGCTACCCCCGGTATCAGCCAGGAAGACGCCGAAGACATGTACCGGGTGATGCAGGCCGTGCGCGCCCAGCATCCACGCCTGCCGGTCAGTGACTTCTACCTCACCGGTTACAGCCTGGGTGCGCTCGACGCCGCCTTCGTCAGCCACCTGGACGAGACCCGCCGCAGCTTCAACTTCAAGCGTGTGCTGCTGCTCAACCCACCGGTCAACCTCTACACCTCGATCAACAACCTCGACAAGCTGGTGCAAACCCAGGTCAAGGGCATCGACCGCAGCACCACGTTCTATGAGCTGATGCTGGAAAAACTCACCCGCTACTTCCAGGACAAGGGCTACATCGACCTGAACGACGCCTTGCTGTATGACTTCCAGCAGTCGCGCCAGCACCTGTCCAACGAACAGATGGCCATGCTGATCGGCACCTCGTTCCGCTTCTCGGCAGCCGACATCGCCTTCACTTCCGACCTGATCAACCGCCGCGGCCTGATCATTCCGCCGAAATTCCCGATCACCGAAGGCAGCAGCCTCACGCCGTTCTTCAAGCGCGCCCTGCAGTGCGACTTCGACTGCTACATGACCGAACAGGTGATTCCGATGTGGCGCGCCCGCACCGACGGCAACAGCATCCTGCAATTGGTCAACCAAGTCAGCCTGTATGCCCTGGAAGACTACCTGCGCAGCAGTGACAAGATCGCCGTGATGCACAACGCCGACGACGTCATTCTCGGCCCGGGCGACATTGGCTTTTTGCGCAAGGTGTTCGGTGACCGGCTGACGCTCTACCCCCATGGCGGCCATTGCGGCAACCTCAACTACCGCGTCAACAGTGACGCCATGCTGGAGTTCTTCCGTGGTTAACAAACTCCTCTTCGCCACTGCCCTGCTTGCCGCTGGCCACACCCTGGCCGCCGAAACCGCCCCACGAGCCAGCGTGGTCGAAGCCGACCCACAGGTGAGCAGTACCGCGCCCCTGGCGCCCGAAGCCGATGGTTTCCTCGACCCGCTGCGTGAGCTGAAATTCAACCCTGGGCTGGACCAGCGCGAATTCGAGCGCTCAACCTTGGCGGCGCTTAACGTGTACGACCCGCTGGAGTCGATCAACCGGCGCATCTATCACTTCAACTACCGACTGGACCAATGGGTGCTGCTGCCGCTGGTGAATGGCTACCAGTATGTCACTCCAAGTTTCGTGCGCACGGGGGTGAGCAACTTCTTCAACAACCTTGGCGATGTGCCGAACCTGTTCAACAGCGTGTTGCAGCTCAAAGCCAAGCGCTCTGCAGAAATCACTGCGCGACTGATGTTCAACACGATTATCGGCGTGGGTGGGCTGTGGGATCCGGCGACCAGCATGGGCCTGCCGCGCCAGAGCGAAGACTTTGGCCAGACCCTGGGCTTCTATGGCGTGCCGGATGGGCCGTACCTGATGCTGCCGGTGCTAGGGCCATCGAACCTGCGCGATACCACCGGGCTGGTGGTGGACTATGCGGGAGAGCAGGCAGTCAACTACCTGAACGTGGCTGAAGTCAGCAGCGACCACCCGGAAATCTTCGCCTTGCGCGTGGTGGACAAGCGCTATACGACCAAATTCCGCTATGGCCAGCTCAACTCGCCGTTCGAATATGAAAAGGTGCGGTATGTGTATACCCAGGCGCGCAAGTTGCAGATAGCCGAATAAGCCTGCTGCGGCCCTTTCGCTCCTGCACAGGCATTACACAAACTTGTAGGAGCGGGTTCACCCGCGAAAGGGCCCACACAAGCAGCATCACCCCCCCAGGAACTCGCAAAGCTCGCGCTTCTTGGCCAGGGCATCGCGCCGCCCCAACTCGATCAGTTCACTGCAATAACTGGCCTCGAACAGCAAATAGCTCAGCACCCCCGCCCCGCTGGTGCGCGTCGCCCCCGGCCCACGTAAAAACAGGCGTAACGCCGCCGGCAACTCGCGGCGGTGCCGAGCGGCAATCTCGTCCAGCGGCTGACTGGGTGCCACCACCAGTACGTCAATCGGGGCCAGCCCCAGGCGCCGGGCATCCAGGTGCGCTGGCAACAGCCCGCTCAAGTGGTTGAGGCGCTGCAGCAGTTCGATATCGTCTTCCAGGCTGTCAATGAACGTACTGTTGAGCATGTGCCCGCCGATCTGCGCCAGGCTCGGCTGCTGCCCGCTGAACACACGCTGGGGCGGCAACGGTGGCGCTGGCCGCTGCGGGTTTCCGCTGACCCCGACCACCAGCACGCGGCTGGCCCCCAGGTGCAAGGCCGGACTGATCGGCGCCGATTGGCGCACTGCACCGTCGCCGTAATATTCACCGCCTAGTTGCACCGGGGCGAACAGCAGCGGGATCGCCGCGCTGGCCAGCAGGTGGTCGATGGTCAACGGTGCAGGTACGCCAATACGCCGGTGACGCAACCAGGCCTCGATGGTGCCGCGGCCTTGGTAGAAGGTCACCGCCTGGCCAGACTCGTAGCCAAAGGCGGTCACTGCCACGGCGCGCAGTTGCTCGGCGGCCAAGGCGTGGCCGATGCCATCCAGGTTCAGGTGCGTTTGCAGCAGGCTGCGCAAAGGGCTGCTGTCGAGCAACGCCACGGGGGCCTGGCCACCCAGCCCCAGCAGGTTGTGGCCGACGAAGCGGCTGGCCTGGCGCACGACCCCGGGCCAGTCGCTGCGGATGACCAGATGGCTGCGGAAATTCTGCCAGAAGGCAGTGAGCCGCTGCACGGCGTCGTTGAAGTGCACGGCACCACTGGCCAGGGTGACCGCGTTGATGGCCCCGGCGGAGGTGCCGACGATGACCGGGAACGGGTTGTGCGCGCCGGCGGGCAGCAACTCGGCGATGCCCGCCAGCACGCCAACCTGGTAGGCGGCGCGGGCGCCGCCGCCAGACAGGATGAGACCGGTTACCGGGGGTGGAGCCATGGAGTCCTTCCTGGGGTCAAGGTGCTTTCATGCCCGGCCTCTTCGCGGGTGAACCCGCTCCCACAGGGCCCCGCAATATGCAGAACCTGTGGTAATCCTGCAGGAGCGGGTTTACCCGCGAAGAGGCCAGGCCTGCTTACAAGGTTCAGCGCTTTTTCTTGTCATACAGCCGCGGCGCCCCTTCGGGCCGCGACTTGAACCGACGGTGCGCCCACAGGTACTGCTCGGGGCACTCGCGCAACACGCTCTCGACCCACCGGTTGATGCGCAGGCAATCGGCCTCTTCGCTTTCACCGGGGAAATCCGCCAGCGGCGGGTGGATGACCAGCCGATAGCCGCTGCCATCCTCCAGGCGCTTCTGGGTGAACGGGATCACTTGCGCCTTCCCCAACCGGGCGAACTTGGTAGTGGCCGTTACCGTCGCTGCCGGGATGCCGAACAGCGGCACGAAGATACTTTGCTTGGCGCCGTAGTCCTGGTCCGGTGCGTACCAGATCGCCCGGCCCGAACGCAGCAGCTTGAGCATGCCGCGCACGTCTTCGCGCTCCACCGCCAGCGAGTCGAGGTTGTGCCGCTCGCGGCCGCTGCGCTGGATGAAGTCGAACAGTGCATTGCCGTGTTCGCGGTACATGCCGTCGATGGTGTGCTGCTGACCGAGCAGCGCGGCGCCGATTTCCAGGGTAGTGAAGTGCACCGCCATGAGGATCGCGCCCTGCCCCGCCTGCTGGGCGGCCTGCAGGTGCTCAAGGCCCTCGATATGGGCCAGGCGCGCCAGCCTTGCCTTGGGCCACCACCAGCTCATGGCCATTTCGAAGAAGGCGATGCCGGTTGAAGCGAAGTTGGCCTTGAGCAAACGCTGCCGTTCGTCGACAGACAGCTCCGGGAAGCACAGCTCCAGGTTGCGCGCGGCGATGCGTCGACGTTCACCGGCGACGTGATACATGACGGCGCCCAGCGCGGCACCGACTTTCAGCAGCACCCGGTACGGCAACTGGACTACCAGCCACAGCAGGCCCAGGCCCAGCCATAGGCCCCAGAACTTGGGGTGAAGGTAATAGAGACGAAAACGCGGGCGTTCCATTGAAGCATCCGGAAAGACAAAGGCCGCGCATTCTACAACGGATCAGCGCATGTTGCGGGCAACCGGTGTTCTCGTTATAAGTCAGGGCACTTTTTTCGCAACAAGCCGTCTATGCAGACCATGAGCCCAAACCACACACCCGACACCGCCTCCGTGTTCCAGCTCAAGGGCAGCATGCTCGCCATTACGGTACTGGAACTGGCACGCAATGACCTTGAAGCCCTCGACCGCCAGTTGGCGGCCAAAGTCGCCCAGGCCCCTAACTTCTTCAGCAATACACCGCTGGTGCTGGCGCTGGACAAGCTGCCGGCCGACGAAGGGGCGGTCGACCTGCCCGGCTTGATGCGGATTTGCCGACACCACGGCCTGCGTACCCTGGCCATCCGCGCCAACCGCATCGAGGACATCGCCGCCGCCATCGCCATCGACCTGCCGGTGCTGCCGCCGTCCGGGGCCCGCGAACGGCCGCTGGAGCCCGAGCCCGAGGTAGTCAAAAAGCCCGAACCGGCCCCGGCGCCACCACCGCCCCCCGAACCCGAGGTGCGCCCGACCCGCATCATTACTTCGCCAGTACGCGGTGGCCAACAGATCTATGCTCAGGGGGGGGACCTGATTGTTACCGCCTCGGTCAGCCCAGGTGCGGAACTTCTGGCCGATGGCAACATCCATGTGTACGGCGCCATGCGTGGCCGCGCCCTGGCCGGCATCAAAGGCAACACCAAGGCGCGTATCTTCTGCCAGCAGATGACCGCCGAAATGGTCTCGATCGCCGGCCAATACAAGGTTTGCGAAGACCTGCGCCGGGATCCACTGTGGGGGACCAGCGTGCAAGTCAGCCTGTCTGGTGACGTGTTGAACATCACCCGTCTTTAACGGATACTTGCCAGCATTTTTAGAGCAACTTTTTTACCGTTGCCTTTATTTAGCTATTTCAGTTTTTTGCAGGGACAAGTGTCCCGACTATTTTTAGGGGTGAAACACCTTGGCCAAGATTCTCGTGGTTACTTCCGGCAAGGGGGGTGTGGGCAAGACCACTACCAGCGCCGCCATTGGTACCGGCCTCGCACTGCGCGGCCACAAGACCGTCATTGTCGACTTCGACGTGGGCCTGCGTAACCTCGACCTGATCATGGGCTGCGAACGCCGCGTGGTGTACGACTTCGTCAACGTGGTCAACGGTGAAGCCAACCTGCAACAGGCCCTGATCAAGGACAAGCGCCTCGAGAACCTGTACGTGCTGGCCGCCAGCCAGACCCGTGACAAGGACGCGCTGACCCAGGAAGGCGTGGAAAAGGTACTGATGGACCTGAAAAAGGACTTCGAGTACGTCATCTGCGACTCGCCGGCCGGTATCGAAAAAGGTGCTCACCTGGCCATGTACTTCGCTGACGAAGCCATCGTGGTCACCAACCCGGAAGTGTCGTCGGTACGTGACTCCGACCGCATGCTGGGCATTCTGTCGAGCAAGTCGCGCCGCTCCGAAAACGGTGAAGAGCCGATCAAGGAGCATCTGCTGATCACCCGCTACCACCCAGAGCGCGTCGTCAAAGGCGAAATGCTGAGCGTGGCCGACGTGGAAGAAATCCTGTCGATCAAGCTCAAGGGTGTGATCCCGGAGTCGCAGGCCGTCCTCAAGGCGTCCAACCAAGGTATCCCGGTCATTCTCGATGACCAGAGCGATGCCGGCCAGGCCTACAGTGATGCGGTCGACCGCCTGCTGGGCAAAGAGAAGCCGATGCGCTTCATCGATGTACAGAAGAAGGGATTCTTCGAGCGCATTTTCGGGAGCAAATAAACCATGAACCTTTTTGACTTCTTTCGTGGCAGACAGAAACAGACCAGCGCGTCGGTAGCGAAAGAGCGTCTACAGATCATCGTGGCGCACGAGCGCGGCCAACGCAGCGAACCGGACTACCTGCCCGCACTGCAGAAAGAACTGCTGGAAGTGATCCGCAAATATGTGAACATCGGCAACGATGATGTGCATATCGAGCTGGAAAACCAGGGCAGCTGCTCGATTCTCGAGCTGAACATCACCCTGCCGGATCGCTGATCCGCGTAGTCGACAACTTGGGGCTGCCTTGCAGCCCTTCGCGGGCAAGCCCGCTCCTACAGGGGAACGCATATCCTTTGT
>NZ_JBICII010000089.1:0-21282 GCF_043101865.1 Pseudomonas sp. zjy_15 | reverse complement strand
CCGGCACAGCCGCCCTGCAATCAGCTCAATGCCGCGGCTCCAGGTCCCCCGAATACAGCTCATCTTCGGACTCTTCCGACCCCGCAATCTTGTGCTCCTCAGCCGCCCAGGCGCCCAGGTCGATCAGCTTGCAACGGTCCGAACAAAACGGTCGGAACGCGTTTTTTTCGCTCCATTCCACAGGCGCGCCGCAAGTCGGGCAATCGACGGTCAATGGCTGGCTCATGGCTGGCCTCCTTTCAAAGTCAGGTAAAAGTGGTGCAGGCGGTCAATCTGCTCATGCAGCGCGGCCAGGCCGCCGTCGTTGACCACCACATCATCGGCATGGCGCAGGCGATCCTCACGGGCCAGCTGCGCCTGCAAAATGGCCTGCACGTGCTCGGCACTGGTGTTGTCCCGCGCCAGGGTACGGGCTATTTGCAGGTCTTGCGGCGCATCGATCACCAGCACACGTTGGGTCTTGTGATGCTGGCCCGATTCGATCAGCAGCGGCGACACATAGACCGCATAGGGCGACTGCGCCTTGGCCAGATAGCTGAAAATCTCCTGACCGATCAGCGGGTGCAGCAGTTGCTCCAGCCATTTGCGCTGCGCCGGATCGGCGAAAATCAGCTGGCGCAGGGCGGCGCGATCGAGCTGGCCGTCGCCCTGCAGCACGCCCGGGCCGAAGCGCTCGACGATGCTGGCCAGAGCCGGACGACCAGGTTCGACAACCCAGCGCGCCGCCTGGTCGGCATCGACCAGGTGCACGCCAAGCTCGACAAAGCGCTCGGCAGCGGCGCTTTTGCCGCTACCAATGCCGCCGGTCAGGCCGAGAATCCAGGGGGTAAAGGCCGCAGTGGTCATCAGTATCCAAGCAGTTGCATGTATGAGGCGTATATTTCATCACCCCAGAGCACGGCAATCCACCCCGCAATTGCCAGATAAGGGCCAAACGGGATAGCCGTGCCCAAGGCATGCCGGCGAAAACGCAGCAGGCACAGGCCAAACAGCGCCCCCACCACCGACGACAACAGCAGCGTCAACGGCAGCACCTGCCAACCCCCCCACGCCCCGATCAGCGCCATCAGCTTGAAATCGCCATAGCCCATGCCCTCCTTGCCGGTGACCAGCCTGAACACCCAGTACACCGTCCACAGGCTGAGATACCCGGCCACTGCGCCCCACAGTGCGTCGGCCAGGGCTACATGGATACCAAAGGCATTGACGATCAGCCCTAGCCACATGGTCGGCAGCACCAGCACATCCGGCAGCAGCTGGTGGTCCGCATCGATCAGGCTCAGCGCCAGCAGGCACCAGGTCAGCGGCAACGCCAGCAACGCCTCTACCGAAGCGCCAAAGCGCCAGGCCACTACCAGCGACAGCAGCGCGCTGGCCACTTCCACTACCGGGTAACGCAGGCTGATGCGGTTTTTGCAGGACGAACAGCGCCCGCCCAAGGCCAGGTAGCTGATGACTGGAATGTTCTCCCACGCACGAATCCGGTGCGCGCAGTGTGGGCACCGGGAGGCGGGCAGGCACAGGTCGAAGCGCGCGTGCTGCGTGGTCGGCAGCCCCAATACCTCTTGCGCCTCACGCTGCCATTGCCGCTCCAGCATGATCGGCAGGCGATACACCAGCACGTTGAGAAAGCTGCCCACCAGCAGGCCGAGCACCGTGGCGAAAGTAAGGAAGTACGCTGGTTGTTCAGCCAGCAAAGCCCATAAAGTCATGTTCAGATCAAACTACCCAACTGGAAGATCGGCAGGTACATCGCCACCACCAGGCCACCCACCAGCAAGCCCAGGATCAGCACGATGGCCGGCTCCAGCAGGCTGGTCAACTGGTCCAGCGCCTGGCTGACCTGTTCCTCGTAATGGCTGGCGGCTTTTTCCAGCATCTGGTCCAGCGTGCCGCTGGATTCACCGATGGCCGTCAACTGCACCAGCAACGGGGGAAACAGCGGTTCACCGGCCATCGCCTGGTTCAGCCCTTGCCCATTGGCCATGCCTTGGCGCAGCCGCAACACCGCCTGCTCGTGCAGGTCGCCACCCGTTACCCGCGCCACCGTCCCCAGCGCATCCAGCAACGGCACCCCGGCGCCGTAGGACGTTGCCAGACTGCGCGCAAACCGCGCCAGCGCGGCCTGCCCCAGCAGCTTGCCAAACACCGGCAAGCCCAGCACCCGCCAAGATATCCACAGGCGCGCTGGCGCGTGCTGCCGGTAAAGCTGGCGCGCGGCAACACCCAGCACCAAGCCCATCACCAGCAGCAGCGGCGCAAACCGGCTCAGCCCTGTGGACAAGTTGATCACCCATTGGGTGAATGCCGGCAACGCCGCGCCCATGCCCGAGAACATGCTCTCGAATTTGGGAATGACCTCCAGCAACAAGATCGCCGACACCCCCAGCCCGGTCAGCAACAGCAGCAGCGGGTAGATCATCGCCTTGCGCACCTTCTTGTGCAGCACCCGACGCTGTTCCAGCATGCCGGCCAGTTGCTCCAACTGGCGGTCGAGCGTACCGGACTGCTCGCCCACCCGTACCAGGTTGCAATACAGCGCATCGAACCATGCCGGGTGACGCTGCAACGCATCCGCCAGCCCCAGGCCCGAGGCCACATCCTGTTTCAATCTTTCCAGCAACGCCGCCTGCGCCGCATCGCAACCACTGCGGCCCATCACCTCGAACGCCTGCAGCAGCGGCACGCCGGCCTTGAGCAACGTCGCCAACTGCCGGCTGAACCCCGCCGGGTCAGCCTTTTGGCGCCGCTTCGGCAAGCTGAACGCCAGCCCGCTGGCCGGCCGCAAACTTGCCACCGTGATGCCCTGGCGAATCAGCCCGGCGCGCACATAAGCCGGGCTGCGCCCGGGTGTTTGGCCGCTGACCGGCGCGCCATTGGCGTCGGTGCCGTGCCAGCGGTACAGAAGTGAAGATGAAGTCATGCAAAGGTCCTTGTTCAGCCCCGGCGACAAGCCTGGAAACAGCTTGCCGCGTCCCTGCAAGGGCGCGCGTCCGTGATGCTCACTAGAGTAGTTCAGCGAAGATGACGCCCGTGCGGGCAGGGGTGACAAAAGGTGTCTGTTCAGGCCTACTGCGCCGCTGCCGGTTGGGGCGCAACTGACCTCAATGTGTAAGCGAATCAAAAAGGAACTACGTTCATGAAAGGGCAACGCGGTATCACCCTGATCGAACTGATGATCGTCGTCGCGATCATCGGCATTCTGGCGACCATCGCCTTACCGATGTACACCAACCACCAGGCACGCTCCAAGGCCGCGGCCGGGTTGCTGGAGATCAGCGCCCTGAAGACGGCGATGGATCTGCGGCTGAATGATGGAAAGGATGTAGCGGATGTAGCCGCGCTGGGTGGCCAGCCGGCGACGGCGCATTGTGCGATCACGGCGAGCGGCAAGGCCGCGGATGGTAGCGGCAGCATTGTCTGCACCCTGGTGGATGCGCCGGCCAACGTGCTGGGCAAGGCCCTGACCCTGACGCGTTCGGCCAGCAGCTGGGCGTGCACGACCGACATCGAGGAAGACCTCGCGCCCAAAGGGTGCAAGGGGGCTTGAGGGCAGGGCAATAAACCAGCGGAAACAGGGGTTTGCGTTACGGGTGTGAGCAGTGGTACGTTGCGCTACACGCCGGTGTAGCTCAGTCGGTAGAGCAGCGCACTCGTAACGCGAAGGTCGCAGGTTCGATTCCTGTCTCCGGCACCATCCATCTGTTCCGATACGTCTCTCCTTGTATACGGAACCCCCTGAAAAGCCTGCCTAGTGCGGGCTTTCTTGTTTCTGCCTGTCTCGTTCTGTCTCTAGGCATATACCGATTTTAGGTATACGTTAAGGTATACGCCGGTTCGACGAGAAAACGTATACCTATGGCACGCACCGTTACGCCCCTCTCAGACCCCAAATGCGAGGCCGCCAAGCCGCGGGACAAGGACTACACCCTGTTCGACGGCCAGGGCCTGTTTCTACTGGTCAAGAAGAACGGCAGCAAGATCTGGCGCATGAAGTTCAAGCGCCCGGATGGCAGGGAGGGGCTGGCCACTTTCGGCAACTACCCTGCATTGACGCTCAAAGCCGCCCGTGAACGCCGGGCCGAAGCGCTGGAGCTGCTGGCGCATGGCAAAGATCCGATCGAGAGCGCCAGGCAGGGGAAGGTCGAAGCGGCGAATGCGAGAGCCAACACCTTTGGCGTGCTGGCCAAGGACTGGCACGACGCCTGTTCCAAGAAATGGTCACCAGGCCATGCCGCGACGGTTTGGCGGCGGATCGAAACTTACCTGCTCCCGGCCCTGGGCCAGCGCCCGGTGGCCGGCCTCAAGACCCGCGACCTGCTGGCGCCGCTCAAGGCTGTGGAGAAGCGGGAAGTTCTGGATACTGCCGGCCGGCTACGGCAGTACATGACTGGGATCATGCGCATGGCTGTCCAGCACGGGCACATCGACACGAACCCTGCAGTCGACCTTCAGGGCGCAACCGCCACACGCAAGACTGTCCACCGGCCTGCGCTGGCGCTGGATCGGCTGCCTGAGCTGCTGCAAAGAATCGACAGCGACACCGGTCGGCCGCTGACCCGGCTGGCCACCCAACTCACCCTGCTGGTCTTTATCCGCTCCAGTGAGTTGCGGTTTGCTCGCTGGCCAGAGATCGACACCGGCCGCTCCATGTGGGAGATCCCTGGCGAGCGCCAGCAGATCGAGGGGGTGAAGAACTCGCATCGCGGCTCCAAGATGAGCACGCCCCACCTGGTGCCGCTCAGTCGCCAGGCACTGACCACGCTCGAGCAGGTGCGCCAGCTCACCGGACGTTTCGACCTGGTGTTTGCCGGCGACAGCAACCACTGGAAGCCCATGAGTGAGAACACGGTGAACAAGGCGTTACGACGTATGGGCTACGACACCAAAACCGAAGTGTGCGGCCACGGGTTTAGGGCTATGGCTTGTTCCGCCCTCGTCGAGTCGGGACTGTGGAGCAAGGACGCGGTAGAGCGTCAGATGAGCCACCAAGAACGCAACAGCGTGCGGGCGGCGTACATCCACAAGGCCGAATACATCGAGGAGCGCCGACTGATGGTTCAGTGGTGGGCGGACTACCTCGATGCGAACCGCGAGAAGCACGTTACCCCTTACGACTACGCGCATCGTGCTGAGCAGAATGCCAATGTGGTACCGATCAAGAGGGCCTGAAGCGGGCCTTCCATTGGGCGTGGAGACAGATATAGACTGAATGCCATTACTGTTCGGATAGCCAGTATTCGACCAGGCAACGGTTTCGGCTGGCCTAGCTCGACGGAGCGAAAAGCGGACTTCCCATCCGCCTGGCCAATCGATCTATCCAATATGGGAGCGCCTGGGAGGGCGTGAGAATGGAGTACGAGGATGACCTGCCGGACCTGAACCATTGGAAGCAGGTCATGGAGTTCACGGTGGAGCAAGCAGCCCTGTTGCTGGCAGGCATTGATCCATTCGATATCGAATCCCTTGTAGAAGCTAAGGAGCGCAGCCTTCCACGCTGGAAGCAGGCATGGGCTCATTCCCTTGCCATCGTTTCAGCCATCCGGCAGGGGGTTATCTCTCCTGTCGTGTGTCGGGCATATGTATTTGAGGAGGGCAATGGGCAGTGGAGCGGTTGGGAAGCGGTTGTAATGAAGCCCTCTGACCGACAAATGGAAATTAGCGCGCCGCATACCATCATCACCCGTGCCTCCCTGATCAACTGGATTACTACAGAGCGAGTGCAATTCGCCAAGCCAAGATCACCCGCCCCAGTGATCGCCAGGCCATCACCCCAGCAGGCAAACCTGGAGCCGCTGAAGGTCATTGAGGCCGAGCAAGAGCCGCTGACTTTGCCATACCACGGCCATAAATCTGAGGGGCTGGAGTTCGTGGACGATGCAATAAAACAGATGTGGGCTACCTATGACGAAGACGACCCAAACACCGCTCCAACGCAGGAGGATGTGATTAGGTACCTTCGAGAAAGGGGGGCCGGGGTCAACATGGCTGATGCGGTGAACCTTATTCTCCGCCCGGCGAATCTGAGGCGTGGTGGACGCAAAAATAAGAAGGCGCCCACCTGATAAAGCCAGAAAAACCGTGGCCTGTAGCCTAGGTGCCCACCTGAAAAGACCGCAAAGGTGGGCACCTGTCATTGTTGTCATGTGCCCACCTACTGCCCACCTGGAAAGGTTGCTGGTCACCCGGTCTTGCCTGCAAACCTGTTCCCCGTCATTGCCAACAACGGGAAACAGATATGAACAACGTCCGCCCAATCGAAGCAACCACCGCACCTCAGTTCGACCCTGCGAACACCATCATTCGCTTCCCCGAGGTCGAGGCCATCACCGGCCTGGCCCGCGCCACCGTCTACAAGCGCCTCAAGGATGACCCGACTTTTCCCAGGCCCGTATCGCTGAGCAACAGCAAGTCGCGGGGCTCGCCCGTGGGTTTTGTTCTGTCGGAAATTCAGGCCTGGGTACGCCAACGCATCGCATTGCGCGAGGTGGCGTAAATGAAAAAGGCCACGATCCCCGAAGAGAAACGCAGCCAGTCGCAAGGCGATATTACCACCAGCAAGCCGCCGAGCAAGATCGCCAGGGTACTGGCGTACATGCTGAATGACGGCAGTTTGCAACGCTTCGAGGCCGAACGCCTGGGCGACCACTGCTTGCACTCCACCATCAGCAGCCTGGCCAACGGCTACGGCCTGAAGTTCCAGCGCCAGCTTGAGCGCGTGCCGAACCACTGGGGCGAGCCTTGCACGGTGACCCGGTACACCCTTCCTGCCAGCGAACGTCGTCGCGCCAAAGCGGTGCTGGATATGCTGTGCTCGCCCCTGAAGCAACGCCAGCGGGTGGCCGCATGAAAAAGACAACCATGCCACCGGCAGAGACTGCCAACGAGAAATCTCCCATTACCCTGACCCAGTACAGCGGTGAGCCACGCGTGGATAGCCGCCTGCTGGCTGAACAGCTGGGCAACAAGCACAAAAACTCCATGGCGCTGATCGAGCGCTACCTGGCCAAGTTCGAAGAGTTCGGGGTTGTTCCGTTTCAAACGGAGAAACCCTTGGCTGGGACTACTGGGGGTAGGCCGGAACGCTTCGCCCTGCTGAATGAAGATCAGGCGTTCTTCCTGCTGGCGCTGTCCCGCAACAGTGACCGCGTGGTTGGTCTGAAAGCCGACCTTATCATGGCCTTCCGCGAGGCAAGGTATGGGTATGCCCGCCAGGCTCTGGAAGCTCGCCAACAGCAGGTTAGCGAATGCGGCCGTCGCTTGGCCCACTGGCGCTACGACAAGCCAGGCGCGTACCAGCACGTTGCTCACTTGCGGGAGCAACTAAAACTCCCGCTCGACTTGGAAGGGGGTGGCCAATGACGATGGCGCTCAAGACCGGTGATGAACGGTCGATATTTCTGGTTGCAGGCAATCGTGATGCTCGGTATGGTTCGCCGGTCGCTGCAAATTCAGCGGCCGGGTTTGGCGACCCGATCTACAATAGGCGCATAGGCGCCCCCATCACGTTTGCAGGCGCTTTTTTTGTGCCCGCACGTCCGTGTTATGGCGGCTGTGCGCGGGAGACCTTCGGGTCTGCCGGGTTCCTATTGTCCCGGTTCGCCAACCTGCGTACAGCTGCCACCCCAAATCGTTTGGCGACGATCCGTGGCAGCTCCTCAACAATAGGAGTTCCACCCATGCACGCCCTCACTCCGTCTAAAATTCGCGCATACGCCCACCGGCGCCTGGCCCTGGCCGCACTTCGCGCAAACTCTTCCCTGTCTGTCCGTCTCGCCCGCTACAACCATCACGCCGAGATCGCCCGCGCCCTGGAAGCGCAAGGCGGTGCCCAATGAACCACTTCCCAAGCGTTGCGCCCCTTGAAGGCGAGGTGCTCTCAGAGGCGGTGCTCGACGCTCGCGCCATGTGCTCGATGAACTTTGCCCGGGATGAATTCAACAAGCTTTACGAGCTGCTCTACCCCATGTGTTCGAGCCATACGGAAGGGCCGATGTGCGACATTGCACGGCACCTGGAGCAGGTCCGAATTTTCAGCCGTAATTTCTGCTGGGCTCATCGCCACCTGGGAGCCTCGTATGGCGTTGTGGGCGAGCGCGCAGGCATGGATGACGAGGTGATCGTATGACCTCCATCATCCACATGGCTGACGACACCCAGGACGATCTGCGTGACGTACAAAGCGTGCTGGTGCTGCTGAGCATGGCCCTGGCGGTGATCGCCGCACCGACCACGCCCCTCATCGTCGCCCGCGTCACCGCCGTGATGGCGCAGCACGCCGCCATGGCCTGGGCTGAAATGCTGGACGGCGTGATTGCTGAACAAGGGGGTGAGCTATGAGTGCCGTAAACAAAGCGCCCATTACTTGCCGGGACGATCTCACTTTCACTAGCCGCGACGATTGTGGGCGGATGGTCAACTGGCCACGCAATAACCCTGGCGTGGCGGCTGACTGGGGAAAGGGCATCGCCTTTTTCGATTGTGAAATTGTCGAGCTGTCGACCAACGATGAAACCGCAGCGTATGAAGCAATCAGGTTTGCGATCGCTGACATGGGCGGTCGTACCACCAGCCTAGAGCTGGGCTTTGCAGACGCCGTGGCCAAGGCCGCCGCGCTGGGCCTGCGAGCAATGCGCAACGGCGCCGAGCGCTTCGCGCCTATCGACTTCGACGGGGAGTAACCCATGCAAAATCAAAACAGTGCGCAAGCGCTGACGCGATCGGCTTGCCCAAAGAAAGCCACCGAGCTGTTTTACGTGAGCCATCCGAAGGCCGATCGGGCCTTGCTGGGGCCGTTTCTGAGCCAGGCGAATGCCGAGTGTGGGCGCGTAGTTTTGCGTAGCGCTGAGGCCGTAGTGACGGCCTGCCTCGTCGACTCGCTGGACGAGCTGACCTACCGGCACGCGGTGAACAACGGACAGGTCTGCCGGGCCTTTGCTGGCGCTGATCGCCAAGGGGTTGGCCATGAGTAAGGTCACGCCGATTCGCCGCAAGGGTTCCGGTGGCCCGCCTGCTGCTGGCGCCCACATCGACAGCGCCTGCTATGCGCTGCTGGTGGAGATCCTGATGGGCTTCCTGGAAATGCGCATTGTCGAGGGGGACGCTGGCCGGCATTGCCCCGAGCTGGAGCGCCTGACCAATCAACTGGAACGGCTGGCCAAGCGCTTCACGCCACCACAGGGGGCCGCATGACCGAAGCGACGATCCTTTTCCGTGGCGCGCTCCAGTCGGTCTATGGACCGCTCGACTGGCTGCCCCAGGGCGATGGCGAGATCCACCGCTTTCACGTTCCCGGCGACAAGCCCGGCACGCTCAACGGTTGGTACTGCCTGTTTGCCGATGGCATTGCCTCGGGCGCGTTCGGGAGCTGGAAGACGGGCGGCACCAGCACCTGGTGTAGCCGTGAGCCGGTGGACGCCCGCGAAGCCGAGCAGGTGCGCCAGCGCATCGAGCAGGCCCGGCGCCAGCGGGAGGCCGAACGGCAACGGCGCCAGCTCAAGGCGGCAACCCTAGCTCAACGCTGGTGGCGTGATGCTCGCCGCGCTGATCCGGCCCACCCGTACCTGGTCGCCAAGGGCATTCGTGGCCACGGCCTGCGCCAGCGTGGTGACGACCTGCTGATCCCGCTGTACGCCGGCGGCGTGTTGGTGAACCTGCAACGGATCGCCCCGGACGGCGACAAGCGCTTCCTGTATGGCGGGCGCATCAAGGGCGCCTATTCGCCCCTGGGACGCATCACGCCAGGCAGGCCGTTGTGTATCTGCGAAGGTTGGGCCACGGGCGCCACGCTTTATGAGAGCGGCTACACGGTCGCCTGCGCGATGAACGCTGGGAACCTGAAAGCAGTGGCGCTGGCGCTACGGGCTGACTACCCCGGTACGGAAATCATCATCGCCGGCGACGATGACCGCCAGACCGAAGCAGAGGGCAAGGGCAACCCGGGGCGCACCGCCGCCCATGACGCCGCAGCCGCATGTGGTGGCCTGGTGACTTTCCCCGAGTGGCCGGCCGATGCGCCGCTGACCCTTTCCGATTTCAACGACCTCGCCGCCTGGAGGTGCCGCCATGCGCCCGCCTGAAACCAACGTCATCAACCTGCGCCCCGAAGCACCCAAGGTCGAGCCTGATCGCCCGTGCTGGGGTGTGTATGAGCACTGGGTGATGAATGAGAAGGGCCGCAGGCTCAAGCCCGGTGTGTACTGGCACGGCTTCAAGCGCAGCGCCGGCGACGATGACAGCGACGAAGACAAGGCCGACCGCCCCATCACTGACGAGTGGATCGCCACGCCGGTGACCGTCGCTGCCCGCACCACCAACAGCGATGACGGCAGCGAAGGCCGATATCTGCGGCTGCTCACCGACAGCGGCCCCAAGGACTGGATCATTCCCATGGAGGTGTTCGGCGGGAGTGGCGAGGACGCCCGGCGCACGCTGTTCGGCATGGGCGTCATCATCGCCTTGAAGAAGCGCGGCCAGTTCATGGAGTACCTGCTGGACCAGCGCCCTGTAGAAGTGTTTGCCACCACCTGCCGCCCCGGCTGGCATGAGTCGGGCGCCTTTGTGCTGCCTGGGCGCACCATTGGCAGCGACAAGGTGCGCTACCAGGCCAGCGCCAAGGGACAGAACCTGTTCAGCGTGCGCGGTAACCTGGAGGGCTGGAAGGTCGAGGTTGCGGCCAAGTGCGAGGGTAACCCGGTACTGACCTTGGCCATCGGCTGCGCCCTCGCTGGCCCGCTGCTGAGCCTGGTGGGCGTGCTGGGTGGCGGTGTTCACCTGGTGGGCGACAGCTCCAGCGGCAAGTCGCTGGCGCAACTGATCGGCTCGTCCGTATGGGGCGACCCAGGCATCTTCGCTGCGTCCTGGGACATGACCAAGGGCGGCCTGGAGATCGAGGCGTCCAGCCGTAACGACACCATGCTGCCCCTGGACGAGATCAAGCGGGCCGACCCCAAGCGCGTCCAGGAAATGGCTTACTCCCTCGCCAACGGCCAGGGCAAGGGGACCATGACCCGCGACCGGGAAGCCCGCGGCAAACTGAGCTGGCGCCTGCTGGCACTTTCCAGTGGCGAGCGCTCCCTATCTGAGCACGCGGCCATCAGTGGTAATGCCGCCCATGCTGGCGCTGAGCTGCGCATGGTCGACGTGAACGCCGGTACCCGCACGCACCGTGCCTTCGATGAATTGCACGGTCTGGAGGGCGCCGACTTCCACCGCCAGCTCACGGTGGCCGTAGGAGCGAACCACGGACACATCGGGCCGGCCTTCGTGGAGAAGCTGCTGGCCAGCGATGACCGCCCCGGCCTGCTCGAGGACTTCGCCGGCATCCGCGCCCAGTTCGTCGAAGACAACGCCCAGGCCGGGCGGGTGGCGGATCGCTTCTCGGTGATCGCGCTGGCGGGCGAAATGGCCATTGCCTACGACCTGCTGCCCTGGGCGCCAGGCACCGCTCTGGCCGACTGCCAGCTGCTGTACGGCGAGTGGCTGAGCCGGGTGGGCGGTGGCAATGCCGAAGACCGCCAGATCCTGGCCGGCATCCTCGACTTCATCGACAAGCACGGCAGCAGCCGTTTTTCGGACGTAGAAGACCAGACGCCGGACACCAAGGTGTTCAACCGCGCCGGCTACTGGGAGGTGGTCGGCGCCAAGCGGCTGTACCTGTTCAACAAGTCCGCACTGACCGAGGCCGCCCATGGTCACGGGCTGGCGCGGGTTGTGAAGGCGCTGGAAGGCGCTGGCGCTCTTGCCAAGCACGATACCGACCGGGACAGCCGCAGGACCAAGAAATACCGCCTGCCTGCTGGTGGGTCTGCCCGCCTGTATGTGATCGATCCCGACGCCATGGATAGCGAAGGCGGTGGCCTATGACCGTCATCACCACCCAACGCCAATGCCCGAATCCACAGGAACCTAAAAACGTGGGGAACAGGGGGAACGGGGGAACAGCCAGTAAATACGCGGCCTGTAGCCGTTCCCCCCTTTTGAAGTGTTGGGGAACAGGGGGAACACAACCATGTTTTTGAATATAAGCGTCCCTGAATTTCCTGCTATCCGGTTATCACTGTTCCCCCGTTTTTCGGGTGGGGAACACGTACCCCCTCTGGAGGCCCCGGAAATACTGGGTGTTCCCCGCGTTCCCCCGTTCCCCCGATTTTTTTTCACAGACACATTTGGGCGTTACGGGAATCCGTGTGAGGTGACGCCATGAGCCTCCTTTCCGACCTGCTCAATCACATGCCGCCGAACGTTGCTGGCGCTGGCAAACCGCCCATGGCGAAAAGCGCCCCGGATCGTCCGCGCCTGGTACTGGTCGAGCCTGCGCAGTTGCCGTCCAGCCCGTACACCAACGCCGCAAATGCCGCGCCTAAATGGCGCCAGGCCCGCGACCAGTACATCAGCCATGTGATGACCTGCCGGGGCTGCTATGCGCCTGCTGGCCGCCATTGCCTGATCGGTGCCGAGTTGCGCGCCACCTACGACAACACGCCCATGGAGGCCCACCCATGACGCTCACACCGACCATGCGCCTTTGCGATATCGCCTTGAAGCCAGGTATCAGCGCCAGCACGCAACTCATCACCACGCGGCGCATCTGCCGCAACATCAGCCGCAACCTCGATTCGATCCACGCCGAGCGACGTGCCATGCGCCGGCAGGCGGGCAAACTGAAAGCGTTCCTGCCGTTCACCCGACAGGCCATTGCCGATCTGGAGGAGCAAGCGCAGACGCACCGATCTGTTGAGCGAGCCAAGGCGCTGGTGGCGCTGGCCGGGTTTGGCCGGTCGCTGCTGTTCGACCATGACGGGCTGGCCCAGGCCCTGGGATTCGAGCGCCTGTGCGACCTGCTGAGCGTGAACACGGTGGAGCGCGAGCGGGCCAGGAAGGAGGGCGTCACCAACCTGGAAGGCCTGGTGTTCACCCATGCGCTGGAGGACAGCGCAGAGCGCCGGGCACAGGAGTGGAATGACGCGCCGCTATTCAACGCCTGCCACGCCGCCATGGCGGACTTCATCAGGGATTGCCCGGATGGCGTGTTGCATGACCCGTTCGCACCTGGCGCGCCACTCGGGCCGAAACTGCCACCCAAGCTGAGCGTGGTGTAAGCCATGACCAAACCAGAAGCGAAACAGCCTGATTCATCCGTGAAGGCGAAACAGCGGGTTTCAGACGATCAGCGTCGTTTGGTGCTGGACCTGCGCCGCCGTCACTCGCTCCGTGAGGTGGCCGAGATCACCGGCCTGCCGCTGGGAACGGTGAAGACCCTGGTTTCACGATCCGGGGCGTTCCGCGACAACGAGCAGCACCGCGTCCTGTTCGCCCTGCCGCCGATCAGCGCCAGCACCGAGACCCTGCCGAGCGTGCCCGAGCTGCCGCCGCAGGAAGTGGTCACCGGCGACAAGGAGGTGGATGCGGTGCTCTGGTTGCGCTCGATCATCAGCACCGGCCAGGCCGTGTTGATCGACCGCGCCATGGAAGGCGCCAAGAAGATCAGGACACCGCTCGATGCGCTGGAGAAGCGGTACCGGGATCACCTGGTGGCCACCAACCCCGGCCACCTGTTCGCAGCTATGTCGTCGTTCGGCTTCGCTGACCTGGATGCGCTGGCCACTCGGGCCATCGAGCAGCATCGACTGAGGCTGGAAGGCACCGCTCGCTTTGGTGATGCCCTGATGGCCGACACCGAGGCGGAATCGTTCTGTATCGAGGTGCTGAGAGGCTTGGAGCGAAGCGGCCCCCTGCTCGACTTCGACAAGGCGGAAGTAGCCGACCGGTTCAACGCCCACCCCGAATTGCTACCGCACACCCTGGCGGACTGCTTATACGAGCTTGGCTACTGGGACCAGCTTTACCGGCTGCGCAACACCGTGGACCGAGACGCCAGCGACGGACCGGCCGAGGCGACGGCGCGGGAGTGGTTCGTGTTCGGCCTGCTGGCGCAGATCCGGCCCCGCGACAAGGCCGAGGCCCTGGCCGTATTCCGCTATTTGATCGCCAGCCAACGCGACGACATGGCCGAGTCAGAGGCAATTCTTTGCAACCTGATCGGGTGACCGGCCCGATCAATCACACCATCGGGCACCAGCCCACAAAAAGCGCCAACGGCGCATCAAGGAGTAAATCCATGGCAGCTACAGCAGCACATTACACCCCACGGACGAAGGTACGCCTCGGCGGCTTCCTTCGTAAAAAATACTTCAAGGTACAGAGCTTTCTGCTGGACAGGGGCGACCCTAGGGAGGCGGTCAAAGCGATCGACGTGAACTATCCAGGCTTTGCCCAGGATGTTGCCGATGCTGAAAGCCGAGGGCTACGTTTCGCGGTTTTCAAAAATGGCAGAAACATCGGGGAGGAGGAACTTGGCATGGGAGGCGCTCGAGAGCTGCGGTTCGTGCCTGTGGTCCATGGGAGCAAGCGCGCAGGTCTTCTTCAGACAGTGATAGGCGTAGCGTTGATCGTCGTAGCTTCGTTCATGACCGCGGGGGCAGCCGCAACGGCAGTTATGGGAGCCGGCATTGCAAATACCGCTGGAGGCGTAATTCAGATGCTTAGCCCGCAGGCTGGTGGCCTCTCACAGAGCGGAGCGCCGGAGAACCTTCCTAGTTACGCGTTCGGCGGCGCCAAGAATACTGTGGCGAGTGGAAACCCCGTGCCAATCTGCATCGGCCATCGACGTTGGGGTGGAGCGATCATCTCTGCCTCAATTGTTGCGGAGGATAAGGTGTGAAGGTGCGAGAAAGGATCAGTCTCACAATCAAGGCCATCGCTCAGAAAGATTACGCCCAGGTCCGCCAATTGGTAGACAGCTGCCCCACTGAGCATGTGGAGGTTGCAAACCTGGAGTTTCTCAATACGACAAGGATGCTGTGTCGTGTAGCCCAGCTGTTCGAATGCGAAATGCGCGGGCTAGCCCTGAACTTTGCAAGTACCGCTATGGGGAATGACGCTGGAGGGATCACGGATTGCCTTGACCAGGTGGCCGCGGCGAATCAAGCCTTTGCGGAGTTCTGCGATGATTTCAATGTGGGTGCAGACGACCTGCTCGGAACCATCGGTGGCCATCATCCTGCCGTGGCCTATCTGACCGGTATGACTCCAAAACCAAAAGGAGAGTTGGTGGACTACTGGCGGCAAGCGTTCGCCATAGCGGCCAGTGGAGAGGTGCTAGGCGAACGACGCCACTGATTGGGCTTTGCTCAGACGCATGGTAGGTTTTCAGTTTTCTTCGTAATGGATGACCGACCATGCGCTGTGCCAGCCTCGCTTTGACCGCAGCCGTTACCCTTTCGATTGCCGGGTGTTATTCGCCCGGTGAGCTGATCCAGAAGGGGCCAACCTATGCTGCTCAGACCCACAAGTCTCCCAAGCAATATGCCTTGTGTGTTTTCCCTCAATGGCAGGAATCGAGGCCGGATGCGACCTTGAGCGAGACGGAGAACGGCTACAGGCTGTTGAGCGGGAACGACATGAACACCAATGAAGTTCTGCAGGTCAGCAAAACCGCCAAGGGGAGCGATGTGAAGTTCTATCAGCGCTCGTATCTCGATTTTGGGGCTGGCAAGGCGACGGCGCTGGAATCGACAAAGAACTGCCTGTGAATGTTGCCGCGCCACGAAATGCGACCTCACGAAATCGTGGCGCGAGACAGACCAAACCGTCTCACTGGGACCATATCGTCAGTCTCAGCGGTTAGCGATCGATCGTATGATTTGCCTTCAGGATCAGTAAACGCAGGAATACAGGCGCAGCTATGAGTAAGCAGAAAATCCCTCCAGTACTTTTTCGGTATCGACCGCTTGAGGATGACCTCTTAGAGCGGGAGCTTGATGCGCTTAACAAGGCTTATCTCTTCGCGCCTCCATTCGGGAAGATGAATGATCCAATGGAGGCTTTTTACGAAACGGGTGACGTTAGTGACCAGTTCGTTGACGAAATTCTTAGGCCAAGTGGGGTGGGCGTCCAGAGTTTCTACAAGCCTCTGAAGGAAATGACTGACCGCTTCGCCTTGATCTCATTATCAACGACTCATGAGTACCTCCCTATGTGGGCGTACTATGCCAGTAACTTCGCAGGGATGTGCTTGGAGTTCCGTACCCCAGAACTGTCCACCGGCGACTTAAAGGGCGAGCCCCTTCGGGAAGTTCAGTATGTGACCTCTCCAGCCTCCCCGATCAATCTCACAGATGTTCTTGCAAAGGACCATGACGCTAGAATCGTGCGGCGACTAGCGCAGAAACGTATAGAGTGGTGCCATGAGGCAGAATGGCGCTTCGTGACCGGAGAAGTTGGGCCAAAGCATTATCTCGATGATGCGTTGAGCCGAGTGTATGTAGGGCCTCGAGCCAATCCAAGGCATGTTGCCGCAATCTGCAAGACGCTGTCTGGAAGACCTGTTGAAATTTTACAAGGAAAAATTGATGGATACTCAATGACCTTTCAGACTATTCAAGTCGCTACTTCATGGTCTCAGGCTGAGAAGCAGGTCGACTCCAAATTCAAGGTTGAAGGCTTACCAGATCGATCAGAGCTTGAAGGATTTCTCTCAGTACCCTACGAAACTTTCGTCGATACCTGTAGCGCGTTGGCAGAGCATCCCAACATGGAGGAGTTTGGCGGGATTGGTCTGAGCGGCACAAGTGACTCTCTGTTCATCTGGACCTCATACCTGCTGCGCAGTGGCAGACGAGTCAATGTGCGTCGCTACTATGGCCATGATATGGAGCTGTTAGAAAATTCCGCTGAGTAATAAATGCAGGTTGGCCGGCTTGGCCTGGAGCTGAGAAGGCTGGGGCTCTGACTACGGGGACAGGCTGCTCCGATGTCAACATTTGTCAACGTCTGGCCGGGTCGCTGGCGCGGAACAGATCAGTCGGTATCCACCCTGGTATCCACGAACAGGGCTGTTCCTGCTGGATACCCGGCCTGGTTCGCGCAGCGCTTCACGCACGATCGTCACGCAGTCGGAGTGCGCAACCCTGCGACGGTACGCAGCCAGGTACGCGCTGCTGGTACGCATCCTGGCGCTGATGTTGGGCCAGTTCGCACTGGTGGTTCGCGCACAGGTTCGCAACCGCCATGGCGCGAACCGCGGAGCCAGAGGGGGATGCCAGCTTCATGCGCTTTCTCCAGTGGGCTTTGAGGTTTCCCCGCGAGATGGCTGAACAGCGGCTATTGTTGCTGTTCAAACTCACGGAGGCTTCAACATGGCTGAACAGTACGCAGGGCAGATCGTTGCGGTAGGGCCGGACAACCTGGATTATCAGATCCACGTTTTTCAAGATGTGATTACAGAACGGTTATTGAGCGGCGAGATTCGGCATACGCCAGGACTTAAGCGTTTTCAGCTCCAGGGAGGCGGAGCTGTAAACCGGCTCTCCGAAACAGAATATCTGGTGGTCGCCACCGACATGAAGCTCACGGTTTATACGTGATCCACTGTGACCTGCGGATCTAGGTCAGATTAAGGGTATGGTCGGGTCTAAGTTTCCACTTTGGTTTCCACGGTATTGCAGCCTTGCCGGATGGCCACCATTCCGCCGCGAATGACCACATGAAAACCACAATGCCCGCCGCCCAGCGTCAGCCGATCCGATCTCAGGTTTTCTCAGGTTCCACCGTGTAGAAAGCAACACGCTGTGTAGGAATCAACACGGCAGGCTGGCCAGCGTAGTTTTACCGGGGCTTTACCGAATGTGAGACAGGCATGAGACGGGAGCCGTACGGCCTGGGCGTTCTAGGCCATATGCCAGGCCGTGCCGGTAAAAGCTGGCGGTCGGCACCGTCTCACATTGCTGGTGGTGCCGGATGCTTGCTAGAGCACGCTTTGACGAGTACGGGCCAGGTAAATGGCACTGGCTCGTGTGGTCAGGCGTCTGAGGTCTTCCTAAAAGTAGGGGGGCGTACCCCTGACAGACCCCTGACGGATTTTGGACCGCTTTGGACGGATCGGCGCAGGCTTTGCGTGGTGGCGCTGGCGCTATGGCGCGTGAAGGCTGGGCTGCCAGTCTGGTGGCGGGCTGCTCCGGCCGTAAGCTCGTCCAGAGTTGCCAGGTGGAGCTAGACCAACATTAGACGGTGGTCGACCGGCACCGCCGTCCCAAGCGCTCGCCTAGCATGGCCCGGGCCTATGCCGGATGGGCCGGCGCCGCAAACTCCGTCTAATGTTGAGGGGGAAATTCTGGAAAGGCTCTGGACGGATTCACGGCGCCAGCAGATGGCTGGTCGGCCCCAAAAGCGCGCCGAGCTTGGGATAAGCGTCGATGCCGTTGGGCCATGGTCGGTTGGCTGTCCAGAATGCCCCGAACCCTTTACCCGCCCTTGAAGGAAATTCTTGACCACACTTGACGGATTCACCCGCTGGCGCTCGAGCCGAATCTTCTGTAGGCGTTGCTGTTCAAGGGTTTCCCCTGAATTTGGCCGACCTGTGATAGCGGAGATCGTCAAAAATAATATAGTAGAGCCAAACCTCAGCTCTTATGGAGTGGCACAGCATTCGGAATGCCCTTGGGCGGCAAAGTGGGGCTACGCCACATCTACGTGTGAAAATTTGCACGAAAAGTGGGCGGGGCGTGTCCATTTGGAGTAGGAATGTGGTAGTGAGGTAGCTCAGCCATACGCGGCAAGCATCGACCGTTGTGGGAAAAGCGGGCACCATAGCGTGTGTAGAAATTGCTGACTCATTGGAATGTGGGGCCGGCGGACTAAGAGAAGGTCATGAACGATAAACCGACGCCAATCATCAAAAAGCTTACCATCAAAGGGTTCAAGTCTATTTGGCAAGACAGCTTGGACTTGGGGCAGATGAATGTGTTCATCGGTACCAACGGTGCCGGTAAAAGCAATCTTCTTGAAGCCATCGCCATGATGTCTTGTGCGATAGAGGGCGGGATTGACTATGAGCGCTTGCAAAGACGCGGTGCTAGGCTGTCTAGTTCTGCAGTTTTTAGAAGTGCGTTCAAGAATAAAAACCGAACGAGTGTATTTAAACTTGAGGCTGACTTCGGTGAGCTTGCCTACTCTCTTTCTATGAATGCAGAGGACGGCTTTCGGTATTTGGCAGAGTCGATAAAAACAGCCGAAGGGAAAATCGTTGCTGGGCGATCCAATAACGGTGCCACTATAAGAGGCCTGTCGCTAAAGTCAAAGCTGGAAAGTACGAAGGGGATTTTTCCAACGCTTGAGGCCTATCAAGCCATAAATGGTGATAGTCAAGAGTTGGTCGAACCGCTCGCATCTCTAGTTAAATACGCTATTTTTGCGCCGACCACGCCCATACTTCGGGGTGTTGAGCAGGATTCTAGCGCTAAAGAGCCGCTTGGGCTTTATGGCGGTAATTTAGCTAATGCGCTAAATGAAGTGATCATAGAGCACCACAAAAATAAAACTAGCGATCTGCTCAGGTTTTTTAAGCTTATGAACTGGGTTCAGAGCTTTGTGACCACAAATGAGACAGATCCTGAACTTGTGTCTGGTCAAGTATCCGTTTCTGGCCGAAAGATAAAGTTCATGGATAAGTTTATGAAGGCGAACTTTAATAAGTTGTATGCCTATGATGTCAGCGAAGGTACCTTGTATGTGATGTTTCTATTGGTATTGCTGGGTCATGAGGATTCGCCAGATTTTTTTGCGCTGGATAATATTGATACTGCCTTAAATCCGGGCTTGGTTAGAGAATTGATACATCAAGTTGCTATCATTCTCTCGAAGAAGCCGCATAAACAGATTTTCCTAACGACCCATAATCCCAGTACGCTTGATGCTGTCGATCTCTTCGATGATACTCATCGTCTTTTTGTCGTGGAGCGCGACAAGGATGGACACACGAAGAGTCGAAGGATTCAACCTCCCGAGGGGATGAGCCGAGAGGTTTGGGAAGAAAAATACTACGGTATGAAGCTTTCTGAAATTTGGCTTTCAGGTGCGATTGGCGGGCTCCCACAAGGATTTTGAGATGGCTAAGTATCTTTTGGTTGCCGAGGGACCAACCGACCATGTCGTCATCAGCGAACTCGCCGCTAAGCTCTCGGAGCTACAAGGTCGCCTTATCGAGGTGGCCGAACTTGCGCCTTGTGCGGATGCAACTAGTGGGAGTTATCCTGCCTTTGGGTGGAACGCTATTGAAAAGTGGTGTAAGCGTTATAGGGTTAAGACACCAGAAGAGCTTGAGGCGGCTCCAGCAGCTTTGCGTGAAACTTTGCGGAGAAATACCTGGAAAGGCATGCTAGGCATTCAAGGCGCAGATGGCATTATCATTCAAATGGATAATGATATTGCTCATGAAATTTCTACTGTGTCTGCATTCGTCCCAGGAGCGTGTCGGAGCACCCATTGCAAAACTGCTATGACATCGTGGTTGGGTGAAAGTGTGCTACCGGATGATGTATACCTAGCGATCTCGGCAGTAGCGACTGAAACATGGATTTTAGCCGCATATGCACCTGATCACGCAATATTTGCAGATCTACCGAAACCGATAAACTATGAGCAGATTGAAGACTGTGAAGAGCGTTTAATAGGTTTGGGGCTGAAATCTAAGAAAAAGAATGGCAGGCGTCGACTGCTGAAAAATCCGTATACTATCTATGAGTCCTACGCAAAAATAATCGTTGATAATCTGGCTGTCGTCAGGGAACGGTGTCCTGCGCTTGAGTCATTGTGCAGCCATTTATCCCGGTGACCGTGAGGCTGAATAGTTTCCCCAGCAACCAAAGAGAGTCATGGATGAAGAGGCTAAAGACTGTTGCCGAGGTACTTGAGCTTCTTATCCACAATCAAGACGCCCTGAGGGCCTCTGCGAAGGAGCTGGCCAAGTAGGTTGGCGAGCGGGGATCGGATGCGGTAGTGGGTAACGTCAATGGCGCATTGGCGGGAATGGATGAAAACATCGACGCCGTGCGACAGAGAATCGCAGACCTGGTGGCGGCGAGTGTGCGATAGCTCCGCAGAGCCGGCTGACCAGCCTCGGCGAAACTACCAATATCGATCGACTCGACTGTGATCAAAGTGCGACCCCCTGGAGTTCTGCTGCTGGGCAGAGTTGATCGATTGGGTGGTGGAGTACCACCCTGACAGCAGGCCGGAATAGGTGGCGGGGCGACTTGGTGCAAATTACCCGGATACTGGGCAGTTATCAGATAATCAGGCGCCACCTCACCGACCTGACCACCACATCGAGGGCCGCACCATGTCCGTCATTGATTGCGACTACCTACCCGAGCCAGGACCGGTCCAGTTCCCTCCCGAGCTGGCGCTACTGATCGTCAGGAAGGCCGCCACCATGGCCGAAGC